>JAHHSP010000060.1 GCA_020025115.1 Collinsella sp.
CCGCCCGCGGGGTCCGACGCCCGTGATCGGAAACTCGACAAGCTCTTCACCAGCAAGCTCACGGGCTTCCCCATCATGCTCGCGTTGTTGTTCGCGGTATTTTGGATCACCATCGCCGGGGCCAACATCCCCTCCGAGATGCTGGCGGACGCCCTCTTCCGCGTCCAGGACCGACTGGTCGAGCTCGCGCAGGGCGCAGGCGTCCCAGAAGCGGTTTGGCGGCCCCTCATCCTGGGCGTGTACCGTGTGCTCGCCTGGGTCGTCTCGGTCATGCTCCCTCCCATGGCCATCTTCTTCCCGCTCTTCACCATCCTCGAGGACTTCGGCTACTTGCCGCGCGTCGCCTTCAACCTGGACCGCGCGTTCCAAAAATGCAGCGCATGCGGAAAACAGGCGCTCACGATGTGCATGGGGTTCGGGTGCAACGCCGCGGGCGTGACCGGCTGCCGCATCATCGACTCCCCGCGCGAGCGGCTCATCGCGATCATCACCAACAACCTCGTCCCCTGCAACGGGCGTTTTCCCACCATCATCTCGGTGATCACGATGTTCCTGGTCGGCGGCGCCACGGGCCTCGCCGGGTCACTCGCCGCGGCGCTCGGGCTTTTGCTCGTCGTCGTGCTGGGCGTTTGCATGACCCTGCTCGCCTCCAAGTTCCTCTCCAAGACGATCCTCAAGGGCATGCCCTCCTCGTTCACCCTCGAGCTCCCTCCTTATCGGACACCGCAGGTCGGCAAGGTCATCGTGCGCTCCATCTTCGACCGCACCCTGATCGTGCTCGGTCGCGCCATCGTGGTTGCCGCCCCGGCTGGCCTTGTGATCTGGGTGCTCGCCAACGTCCAGGTGGGAGATGCCTCGATCCTGGCCCATTGCACCGCCTTCCTCGATCCCTTCGCCCGGGTCTTCGGCCTGGACGGCGTGATCTTGATGGCGTTCATCCTGGGCATGCCCGCTAACGAGATCGTCGTCCCCGTGATGCTCATGACGTACCTGTCGCAAGGGGCCCTGCTCGAGATCGCGGACCCCAACGTCATGGCCGACCTGCTGATCTCCCACGGGTGGACCTGGGTCACGGCCGCGTGCGTGGTGCTCTTCTCGCTCATGCACTGGCCGTGCGGCACCACCTGCCTCACCATCAAGAAGGAGGCCGGCGGCCTCAAATGGATACTCATATCCATAGCCGTCCCCACCGTGATGGGCCTGGCATCGTGCTTCGCCTTCGCGAACGGGGCCCGGTTGCTCGGGGCGATATTCGGGTGGGCCGTCTAGCGAGCCCGCGCGTCTGGGCCCGCGCGTCTGGGCCCGCGCATCTGGGCCCGCACGTCTGGGCTCGTGCGTCTGGGCTCGCGCACCAGAGCCTGCGCGCCTTAACCTGCGCTCCGGAATCGGCGAGATGGACGAAGCGGCGGCGGTACCTTGGCACCGCCGCCGCTTTTTCGCGTCCGGAGTTAGGAGGCACTGGCGCCTACATGGCCCAATCTGCGCTCGCGTCCTACATGGCCCAATCCGCGCTGGCGCGTTGCAGCTCCAGCATATGGCGGTACCTTCCCGCGGGGTCGGAGCGCAGCTCGGCCGGACTGCCCTGCTCCACCACGCGACCCTGGTCGAGCACGACGATCTTGTCGGCATTGTCCACGGTGCGCATGCGATGCGCGATCACCAGCACGGTCTTGCCCTTCAGCAGCACGGAGAGGGCCCCTTGCACCTGCGTCTCATTCTCGACGTCGAGCGAGGCAGTCGCCTCGTCGAGCAGGACGATCGGGGCGTCCTTCAGCAGGGCGCGGGCGATGGATATGCGCTGGCGCTCGCCGCCGGACAACCTGCTGCCGTTCTCCCCGATGACCGTGGCATAGCCCTCGGGCAGGCGGCACACGAACTCGTCGCAGTTGGCGGCGCGGGCGGCCTCCAAGACCTCCTCGTCGGTCGCGTCCTTCTTGCCCAGGCGTATGTTCTCGAGCACCGTGTTGTCGAACAGCACGACATCTTGGAACACCTCGGAATAGGCGCACAGCAGCGTTTCCGGATCGACGGTGGACACGTCCACCCCTCCCACGGAAACCGTGCCGGAGCTGGCGTCCCAAAAGCGGGAGGCCAGCTTCGCGACCGTGCTCTTGCCCGATCCGGAAGCGCCCACCAGCGCAGTGACCTCTCCCTCACGTGCCGTGAACGAGACCCCGCGCAATACGCGCTCGCCCTCGCCGTACGCAAAGCCCACGTCTTCGAAGACCAGGTCGTAGCCCTGGGGCAAAAACTCGGTGGTGCCAGTTTGGATCGGCTCGTTCTCGATGGCGCGCATGCGGGCCAGGCCGTACGTCATGTCCATGAGCTCGGCGATGGCCTGCAAGATCACGTTGATGGGGTCATAGACCCTGGTGACGGCCAACAGGAAGGTGAAGAACACGAGGAAGTCGACCTGGCCCGACATCAGCAGGAAGGTGCCCGTCACGATCACCGAGGCGATGCCCAGGCGTAAAAAGCCCTGGGCCGAGCACACCGTCACGCCGGCGGCCAGCTCCGCACCGATCTTCTCTCGCTCGAACCGGTCGATACGGGCGTCGAGATCCTCTTGGAACTCACCGATCTGGTTGAGGGACCTGATCTCGCGATGGCACTCGAGATACTCCTGCAGGCGGTCGTTGATCGCCAGGCTCGCCTCGTTTTTCCGTGCGGTGTGGGACTTCTGGAGGCGGGAGGTGGCGAGGAGGGCGACCAGCGCCACGGGTATGGGCCAGAGCGCGGCGATGGCAAGACGCCAATCGCCGAGCGTCATCATGACGGCGAAGACCGTGGTCGAGACGCCCATGCCGAAAAGCTGCGGCATGACGTGGGAGAAGAGCCGCTCCTGGTCGCTGCAGTCCTTCATGATCACACTCGTGAGGTCCGCCAGGTCGCGCTTCCCAAAAAAGGAGAGCGGCAGCATGCGCAAGCACTCCGCGATGGCGACGCGCTTGCGCGCACTCTCCTGATACACCACGGTATAGGTGCCGTTGTACTGCCACAGCTGCGTGAGGAACAGCACCGCCAGCGCGGCCGCGATGCCCGCGACATACGGCAGGAGATCGGGAAGGCCCACGGACGGGTCGGCCAGATACGCCACGAAGTCGGCCGTGGCGAAGTACAACACCACGATGGGGAGCATGAGCGCCACGTTCGCCAAGGCGCACAGCGCCGCCCCGCGCACGAAGTCCCTCATGCCCTGGTCGGTCAGGGCAAACGTGTTCTGCAACCTACGCATCATGCGTATCATCCCTTTCGATCTTCCAGGTCGCGCCGGTCTGGTAGTCCCTCCACATGCGGGCGTAGAGCCCCCCTTGCGCGATCAGCTCGTCATGCCTGCCCTGTTCGACCAAGGAGCCCCGGTCGATGACGAACGTGCGCTCGACGCCCGCCACCGTGGACAGGCGATGGGCGATCATGAGCACCGTCTTGCCCTCGCGCAGCGTCTCGAGGGCCTTTTGAATCAACGCCTCGTTCTCGGGGTCGGAAAAGGCCGTGGCCTCGTCGAGCACCACGATGGGGGCGTCCTTCAAAACCGCCCGGGCCAATGCGATGCGCTGGCACTCGCCGCCGGACAGATACACGCCCTCGGTGCCCACGACCGTGTCGATCCCCTCGGGCAGCTTGGCGATGATGTCATCGCATTGCGCCGCGTGGAGCGCCTCCAGCACCTCCCCGTCCGTGGCGCCGGGGCGGCCGGCGCGCACGTTGTCGGCGATGCTGCGCTTGAAAAGGCGGTCGTTTTGGAACACGAACGCCACGGTGCGCATCAGCTCCTCCGTGGGTATGAGGCGCACATCCACGCCGCCCACCAGCACCGTTCCCTCATCCGCATCCCAGAAACGGGGGATCAGGCTGGCAAGGGTGGACTTGCCACCGCCTGACGGGCCCACCAGGGCCGCGGTCGCGCCCTCGGGCACGCGCAGCGTGACGTCGCACAGGGCGGGTTGGGCGGCCTGCGGATAGGTAAATCCCACGCCGACGAACTCGATGCTCGCGTCCCCGGGAGAGCGCCTCGCGGCCGCGTCCGGCTCCACCACGACGGGAACCTCCATGATCGAGTTGATGCGCCTCATCGCGTCCTCGGCGATCATCACGGCCTCCGAGGAGTACATGATCTTGGACATCATCGTGGTCGTGAGCGCGGAGAAGAACACGTAGAACAGGAAGTCGGTCAGGAACGCGGGGAAATCGGGGGCCGTGGCGGCCAGGACGATGCCCGCGGGCACCAGCACCGCGAAGGTGGAGTTGATGGCCACCAGTTGGATGACCTGGGGCTTGCAGCAATACTCGGTGTACTGCGTGGCCATCTCGCGATAGTCGACGATCGCCTCGTGAAACGCGCGGAACGACAGGACCGTCTGCTGGAACACCTTGACCACGGGGATGCCGCGGACGTACTCGGTGGCGGCGGTGCTCATGCGCACCAGAGCCGCCTGGTACAGCTCCATGAAGTGACGGCCGCCCCTGGCGTCCTCACGCCCCATCATCCACCACATGGCGAAGAAGGAAACGGCGATGGGGACCAGGCACAGCAGGCCCATCACCCAATCGAACAGGAAGGTCACGACCAGGAAGACCACGGGGGCCGTGAGCGACCCGATGAAGTCGGGGAGCTTGTGCGCGATGACGTCCTCGGTCTGACCCGCGCATCCGTCGATCACGCGGCGCATCTCCCCCGAGGAATGCGCGCTGAAATACCCCAGCGGGATCCGCGCCACATGGCGCGTCATCTCCTTGCGCATGTTCGCGGCGATGCGGAAGGAGGCCAGATGCGTGCTCATGAGCGCGCAGAAATACAGGGCGATCCCCACCAGGGCGAACACCACGGCCATGACGGCCCATGTCGTGGCCGATTCGGCCCGCTCCCAATGCGGGTACACCGACACCAGGTCGCGCACGACGAACCACACGCACGCGTAGGGCATCATGGTGAACACGGCGCTCAGGGCGGACAGGGCACAGCCCACATATGCCAGCGCCTTGCGCGTTCCCGCATAGTCGAGCAGCTCTACCAGCGGGGACTTCCCCCCGGTCCCGGTCTTTTCGGCCACCGGCCCGTCCGGCTGCGGCGCCCGAGCGCCGCCGGACGGGCGCTCCATCGTCTCGTTCATCTCTTCGACTCCTTCCCTATCACGCGCCGAGCTTTGCAAAGTGCTTCTCAAACGCCTTGACGCCCACAAAACCGCCGATCAGGCCACCGGCGATGGTGGCGGCCCCCGTGACGAACCCCATCGGGCCCATGATGGAATCGACGAGGGTCTTGCCGTACTCGTAGGTCATGCCCGCGGAAACGCACATCTCGGCATATGCCTCGCCGTTCATGAGAATCAGGGTTATCATCCCGAACCAGAAGCAGAACGTGAAAGCGGCGAAGGCCAGGGGCATCTTGGCATCCGTGCGAGAACCCGTCGCACCCAAGATCAAATCGGCCACCACCCCGCCGACCACGATCCCGATCGGGCCAGTCCAAAACATGCCCATCAAAAAGCCCACGGCGCCCACGATCAGGCCCATGATCGCCATCGCGCCGCGCTTGGGAACGCGATGGGCCAGGTACACGAACACGGTCCCCGCGAAGAGCGCCCCCACCGAATGGGTGAACCAGCTGATATTCGCGTTGAAGCTGAACACGATCGAGAAACCCATGAACACGACGAACATGAGCACGCCGAACGCCGCGATGTAGACAAGGTCCTTCGGATTCAAGCCGCCGCGGCCCTGGGCAGCGGCCCCGATAGTCGGTTTATCCCTCATTGCAGGTCCTTTCCGTATCTGCCTTTTCCGCAAAACCCAAGTTTTGCCTCAATCTGCACAGTGTGGTCTCGTCCAACGAGAACCGATCGGAGATCCGCCCGCCCTCAACCAGGGCCACCTCATCGCACACCGAGCAGAGAAACTCGTAATCGTGTGAGATGACGCATATGCCCACGCCCGCGTCGCGCATACGGGCGAGCTGACGGGCGATCGTCCTCATGTTGAGATAGTCCAAGCCGCTGGTGGGCTCGTCGAGGACCATGGCTTTGGCCCCGCTCAGCAAGCCGACCGCGATGGACAGTCGCTGGCGCTCGCCCCCGGACAGCGACAGGGGGTGGCGCGGCCCGAGGCCGGTGAGGCCGAGCGACTCTTCCACACCATCGCCGTCGAAGACGACGCGAGCCGGCGCCCGGGCGCGGCCGGCGCGGCGAGCCTGGGCGAGCTCCCCCTCGACCGTGCTTTCGAACAGCTGGTAACCCGGGTCCTGCATGACCAGGTAGACCAGGCCCGCGCGATCGCGCGCACGCACCCGGCGGCCATCCACCTCGACGAACCCGGACCGCTCGCGCATCAGACCCGCCATGCAGCGGGCCAGCGTGGTCTTACCCGCGCCGTTGCGCCCCACAAGACCGACGATCCGCCCCGGCTCGAGCTCAAAATCGATCCCGTCCAACACGGCCGGACGGCCCCGGTACCCAGCCTCGACACCGCACATGCGCACGATGGCGCCCCCGCCCGCGCCCGGGCGGCGCTGGCGGGAGTCGGCCGCCGGGAAGAGGCCCGAGTCCAGGGAATCTATCTCGCGGACCGAGGCGGCGCGCAGGCCGTGGGCGTATCGTCGCGACAACGGCAGCGCGGCGAACTGCCCGGCCGTCCAATCGGCGCTTATGGAGCCGTCCTCCAAGAGCACGTACCGGTCGGCCACCCCCTCGAGCCACCAGAGGCGGTGCTCCGAGATGAGCACCGTCTTGCCCTGCTCCTTGAGAAGGGCCACGGCCCGTGCCAACCGGCGCATCGCATGCACGTCGAGCGATGCCGTCGGCTCATCGAACACGAACACATCCGGATGCACGGCGCAGACCGACCCCAGGATGACCGACTGCTTCTGCCCGCCCGAGAGGGCGCGCGTATCGCGGCCGAGCAGGTCCTCGATCCCGAGCATATCCGCAGCCCGGCTCACCCGGTCGACCATGTCCCGGCGGTCCATCCCCAGGCTCTCGCACCCAAAGGCGAGCTCGGACGTCACGTCCAGGTTGACAAACTGGCTGTGTGGATTTTGGAACACCGACCCCACGTGGGCGAAGAGCTCCTCCGCCCTCCAGTCGGGTACCGCCGTGCCCATGACGCGCACCGTGCCCTCCAGCTCGCCCTCGTACAACATGGGAATCAAGGCGTTCACCAGACGCGTCAGCGTGGTCTTTCCACATCCGGACCGACCGGTCACCACCACGCATTGGCCGCGGGGCACCTCGAGTGACACGTCGACCAGGGAGGGGCGTTGCGCTCCCCCATATGAGAACGTGCAGCCATCGAGCTCGATTGCGAGCTCCGGGG
>JAHHSP010000061.1 GCA_020025115.1 Collinsella sp.
GGCCATGTCGGCCCCCAGGATGGCCGCGTCCACGGAGGCCGAAATCTTGGCGGCGCAACTCGCTTTGGCGCCGTCGCACACGATGCCTCCCACGTTGCCGAGCGTGTTGACGATGGTCGCGCCCACCTGCTCGCGCGAACCGCCGCGCATCCACTCGATGGCCGCCCCCACTCCGCATCCGGCGCAAACCACACCGCAGAAAGCAGAAAGGGCGCCGATGTAGCTCTTCACGTGGATCGCCACCAGATCGGACAGGGCAAGGGCGCGCAGCAGGCGGTCTCCCTCTACGCCCAGGTCCTCGGCATACGTGGCGACGGGCATGGCGCAGGTGATCCCCTGGTTGCCCGATCCGCACACGATCGCCACCGGCAGGGCGCAGCCGCTCATGCGGGCATCCGAACCGGCGGCCGCGCGAGCACGGGCACGGGACGCCACATCATCGCCCCGCGTGGCGATAAGCGTTCGCCCAACCTCCGCACCCCACGCGTTTTCCAAGCCCTCATCCGAGATGGCCGTGTTGAGCGAGAGCTGCCGCTCGAGTGACTCCCGTGCCCCGGAGATGTCACCGCGCTCGACGAAGTCGAGAATGACGCCGAGGGTGAGCCCCTCCAGCGGCTTGGGCGCGACGGAGGAGCGGTCCTCCACGGCCCGCGACGCCCCCATGAGCGCGCATGTGCCCGAACAGGAGTCCTCCACATCGCCGCCGCGGGCGGCGGGGCACAGACGATCTGCCGGGACTCCATCGCGCGTGCAGCGGACGACGTTGGTATGGTGCTCGGAAATCGCCACCTCGGATACGTGCCCCATGGCGTGCGCCTTGATTTCGATATAGAGGTTCGGCACGCCCTCGACGAGCGTCACCTCGCAATAGCCCTCCCGTTCGAGCAGTGCGCGCGCAGCTGCGATATCCGCCTCGCAAACACCCTCGAGGACCTCGAGGGCCGCGGAGGCATCGCCACCCACCGCACCGAGCACGGCGGCGGCCTCGACACCGCGCATACCGTCGGAGTTGGGGACGGTGACGCTCTTGACGTTCTTGATGATGTTGCCCGAGCAGGCGACCTCGATCGACTCGGGCTCACAGCCCAGCACGAGACGGGCGAGCGCGGCGGCGTAGGCCACCGCGATGGGCTCGGTGCAGCCGAGCGCGCAGATCAGCTCGGAATTCAACAATTCGCACAGCGCTCGGTCACGCTGGCCGAGCGTCATGTCGGTCACATTCTTGACATCCACGGCGGTCCCCTTTCGGTGTGTCCTTCAGCTGCCTCCAAGTGTAGCAGCCCGCGTTCCCCTTCCCATGGAAACGCGGCTCGACCTTCAGAGGCCGAACCGCGTTGTAGGGGGGCGTATCAGACGGTCGTCGCGCCTAGCCGAAGAAGCGCTCGATCTCGATGGCGGCGTTTTCCAGGGAGTCGGAACCGTGAATGATGTTTGCGTTCACATCGACGGCAAAGTCGCCGCGGATCGTACCGGGGGCGGCGACCTGCGGGTCCGTGGCGCCCATCAGGGTCCGCATCTTGCCCACGGCCGAAAGGCCGGACACTACCATCTTCACCACGGGACCGCTCGTCATGAACCCGACGAGGTCCGCGAAGAACGGCTTATCGGCGAGATGGGCGTAATGGACCTTGACCAGTTCCTCGTCAAGCTCGCACTTTTCCATTTTCTCGATGGTGAGTCCGCTGCGCTCGATGCGGTCGATGATGAGGCCGGTCTTGCGGTCGCGGACGGCATCGGGCTTGATCATGATGAAAGTCTTCTCGATATCTGCCACGGGATCCCCTTTCAATGGGAGGGCTGGAAGCGCGCCTTGCGCGTCTCATGTTCGCTACGCCATGGTACCCAAAGCGCAAGGACGGAAAACCGCGTTTCGCCAAAGGGCTCGGCTGAAACGTTTCCTCATGCGAACATACACCGCTCGCCCACGAAACCACCATCATCGGGGCGCCCCATCAGACGCCCTCCCCCATGGGGACGAGGGGCGCAATCCCCTCGAGGAACGCCTCGTCCGAGTCGAGGGATGCCCGAACCGAGCGCATCTGCTCCCTCACGGCGGAGGGAGACGTCCCTCCCGTCGTCGTGCGCGCGCCGACGATCGCATCGATATCGAGAGACGAGACGATATCCGGTCCGAACAGGGGGCTCGCCTCCTGAAATGCGGCGAGGGGCAGGTCGTCGAGCCGGCATCCGCGCTCCTCGCACGCGAGCACCAGGTGCCCGACGACCTCGTGCGCCTCGCGAAACGGCATGCCCTTCTTGGCGAGGTAGTCGGCGACGTCCGTCGCCGCGAGATGCCCGATCCCACAGGCCGCGCGCATGACCTCGGCGTTGAACGTGCACGTGGACACCATCCCCGCCATGACGGCGAGGCTTTGGGAGAGCGTGCGGGCGGAATCGAGCATGCCGCCCTTGTCCTCCTGCAAATCCTTGTTGTATGCCAGGGGCAACCCCTTGCACGTCACCAGCAGCTGGAGGAGATTGCCGTAGACACGGCCCGTCTTTCCACGGATGAGCTCCGCAAAATCGGGGTTCTTCTTTTGGGGCATGATCGAAGACCCCGTTGAGAATGCGTCGGAAAGGGTGATGTAGCCGAACTCCGAGCTGCTCCACAACACGATTTCCTCGGCGAGGCGGGAGAGGTGCATGGCCATGGTCGAACATGCGAAATGCAGATCCAAGATGAAATCTCGATCAGAGACCGCATCGAGGGAGTTGCAGATGACTCGAGAGAACCCCATCTCGCGCGAGGCGGCGGCGCGATCGAGCGGATACGTGGTACCGGCGAGCGCCGCGGCGCCCAGCGGAGATGCATCGGCGGCTTCGAAGGCCGCGGTCAACCGATGGAAATCGCGTTCGAACATCCAATAGTAGGCGAGCAGGTGGTGCTGGAGGAGAACGGGCTGCGCATGCTGAAGATGCGTCATGCCCGGCAAGACCACACCCTCGTTATCGAGGGCGGCCCCGACCAGGGCCTCGCGCAAATGCAAATTGGCCTGCATGAGATCGTGGGAGAGGGCCTTGGCGGCAAGCCGTGCATCGGTTGCAACCTGGTCGTTGCGCGAGCGCCCGGTATGCAGGCGCTTGCCCGCCTCTCCTATACGGCGCGTGAGCTCCCCTTCGATCGCCATGTGGATGTCCTCGTCCTCGATATGGAAGGGGAACGTCCCGGCATCGATCTCCCCCTCGATATCGGCGAGGCCACCAACTATGGCATTGCAATCCCCCTGGGAAATGACGCCCTGCTTGGCGAGCATGCGCGCATGCGCCTTCGAACCCGCGATATCCTGCTTGTACAGATACTTGTCGACCGGCAACGACGCGCCGAATTCCTGCGTGGAAACAGCGACGCCCTCCCTGAACCGTCCGCCCCAAAGCGCCATCCTCAACCATCCTTTCCGCGGTAACCCGCCTCGACCGCATTCGCCGCACAGGGGACTTCCCCCTGTGCGGCCCATCCCCCCACATGCCCCATGCGGGCATCAGCAATTCAGCGCACGGCCCACGGCGCGGGTGCCGGGCGCGCCGTGCAGGGCGTCGACAGTCGGGGCCGCCGACGCACCCCCCTTCAGACAGGCGGCCTCCCTCATCGCCCACGTCTTGATCGAGAGCCCCTGGATGTCGATGAAACCCTTCGCCGCCTTCTGGTCGAACGCCTCGTCGTTCTCATAGGTGGCGAGCGCTTGATCGTACAGGGCATATGCGCTCTTGCGACCGGCGACCGTGCATCCGCCCTTGTACAGCTTGAGCCTCACCGTGCCGGTCACGGCATGCTGCGTGGCGGCCATGAACGCGTCGAGCGCCTGCTTGAAGGGGCTGAACCAGCGCCCGTTGTAAACCTGATCCGCCCAGAGCTGCTCGAGGGCGAGCTTGTGATGAAGCACGTCGCGCTCCAAACACAAATCCTCGAGCGCCTTGTGCGCCTGAATGAGTGCGAGCCCGGCCGGGACCTCATAACATTCGCGGGACTTCAGTCCGACATAGCGGTTCTCGATCATGTCGATCCGGCCATACCCGCACGAACCGGCGATGACGTTGAGCTTGGCGACGAGCTCGGACAGTGGCAGCTCCTCGCCGTCGAGGCTCACGGGCACGCCCTCGGCGAACCCGACCTCCACATACGTCGGGATATCGGGCGTGTCAACCGGGTCGGCGGTGATCGTCCAGATGTCCGCCGGGGGCTCCACCCACGGATCCTCGAGCGCACCGGCCTCGATGGCGCGGCCCCACAGATTATCATCGATGGAATAGGGCTTCTCGATGCTCTGGCATACCGGCACGCCGTGCTTCTCCGCATACGCGATCTCGTCGGGGCGCATGCCGAGATCCCATTCCCGCACCGGGGCGATGACCCTGAGCGAGGGGTCGAGCGCCGTGATGGAGGTCTCAAAGCGCACCTGATCGTTGCCCTTGCCCGTGCAACCGTGGGCAACGCAGGCGGCACCGTGCCTATGGGCCACCTCGACGAGGTGCTTCGAGATCAGCGGGCGGGAAAGCGCGGAGAGCAAGGGGTACTTGTTCTCATACATGGCGTTGGCGGCCAGGGCGCGGGCGATGTACTCGGAGGCGAACTCCTCCGTCATGTCGACCACTTCGACGGCGACGCACCCGAGCATCCGTGCCTTTTCGGCGACCTTCTCGAGGCCGTCGTGCTCCTGGCCCACGTTGCCCAGCATGGCGATGACGTCGAGGCCCATCTCGTTTTGCAGCCACTTGATGCACACAGAGGTATCCAGACCTCCGGAGTACGCGAGGACGACCTTTTCCTTTGGCTCTTGAGTGTTCATGGACTCATCCTTTCACGATGCCTTGATGCAGTGGAAATGGGTGAGTCCAACCGATGCGAAGGTGCCCCGGGGTCGCACCTGCGTCGGCGCGCATCGCGAGTCGCATGCGATGCGCCCCTATGAAAAATCCGCCTCTCGGCGGATGTTCCCTTGACGATATCGGTTGGACTCCGTGTGAAGGCCCGAGCCTTCATGCGACCAGAGACAACGAATTATCGTCGTCGGGAGATTGCGCGCTGGCGTCGGGAGGCCGTATCGGCGGTATTCTGGCGGGACATGTCGGCGGCGGTCGCCTTGCCCTCATATGTAGCCAGAAGCTGTGCCACGGTCGCCCATCCCCTCAAAATCCGACAGCGCCAATCATTGGTTCGCTATAGTAATCTAAAGTACGCGCTCGATCACTCGGAATTTTCGAATATTTCGACCCTGTTTCTCAAATTGATAAGAAACAGGGTCGTAAGAATACAGGAGCTCTAATCCGAGAGGTATCTGGACAGGAATTCCCGGGTGCGGGCACCCTCGGGTGCGGTGAATATCCGCTCGGGCGTTCCCTGCTCGGCGATTACGCCGCGATCCATGAAGACCACGCGGTCCGATACGGTGCGTGCGAACTCCATCTCATGCGTGACGACGATCATCGTCATGCCGTCACGCGCGAGGGCGCGCATGGCCTCGAGCACCTCGCCGACGATTTGCGGGTCGAGTGCGCTGGTGGGTTCATCGAACAGCATGATCTTCGGGCGCATGCACAGGGCGCGCGCGATGGCGACGCGCTGCTTCTGCCCGCCCGAGAGCGTGGCGGGAGCCGCATGGGCAAAGGCCTCGAGCCCCACGGAGCGCAGATGCCCGAGCGCCACCTCCTCGGCCTCGGTCTTCGACAGCTTCTTGCGGATGATGGGCGCCAGGGTGCAGTTGGCCAGCACGTCCATGTTGTTGAACAGATTGAAGCCCTGGAACACCATGCCGATGTCCTCGCGCAGGGCGTTCACATCCACATGGTCGGCGGTGAGGTCGCTGCCCTGAAACCACACGTGGCCCGCATCGGGGGTCTCCAGCAGGTTGATGCACCGGAGCAGGGTCGA
Source organism: Collinsella sp. (assembly GCA_020025115.1). Classification (GTDB taxonomy): domain Bacteria; phylum Actinomycetota; class Coriobacteriia; order Coriobacteriales; family Coriobacteriaceae; genus Collinsella. The sequence goes on from JAHHSP010000061.1 coordinate 5,867, forward strand.
CTTGCCGGAGCCGGAGGCACCGATGATGGTCACGACCTCACCGGGGGCAACATCCAGATTGACGTCGCGCAGGACCTCCAGGCCACCGAAGGACTTGCGCAACCCCTCGATGCGCACCAGGTATTTGTCGGCGGGAGCCGTCGCGGTGATGTCACTCGTATTCATGATTTAGCGCTCCTCGACGTTGACGGGCTGATCGGATGTGCTTCCAAGCTTCACGGACTTGACGTCGAGCCGGCTTGCGAGATGCCCCAACAGCCACGAGGCGAACATGGTGAGGCACAGGTACATCACGCTCGTCACGAGCGCTGCCTCGAATTTGGCGTAGTAGATACCGCCCACGGTGGTCGTGGCGAACATGAGGTCGAAGGTGCCGATGACCGAGAGCACCGATGAGTCCTTGATGTTGATGACGAGCTCGTTTGAAAGACCGGGAATGGCGAACTTGACGCCCTGCGGGAAGACCACCCTGCGCATCGCCTCCCACTGCGAGAGGCCGAGAGAGCGCGCGGCTTCCATCTGCCCCGCGTCGACCGACTCGATGCCGCCGCGCAGCACCTCCATCATGTAAGCCGTGGAGTTGAGCACGATGGTCACGAGGCCGGCGGTGAACGTGCTCCAAACAGCATTGATCTGCGTGGTGGTGAGGTTGGTCATCTTGAACAACGAGAAGACGCCGAAGAAGATGATCATGGCCTGCACCATCATAGGGGTGCCACGCACCACGGTGCTGTACACGCGAGCGAACCCGCTGCCCACGACCTTCCAAAAGCGCACGAAATCGTTATCCGGGCGGTCGACGACTTGGATGCGCAGGAATACGAGGAGCAGGGCCAAGAAGAACGCGAGCACGGTGCCGAGCACCGCGAGGGCGACCGTGGTCTTGAGACCCGCGGCAAAGATGGCCCGTCCGTTGTAGAGCATGTAGAGCATGCTCTCGAGCGTGGCGGAGGGGCGCGTCGTCGCCGTGGTCGCAACCGCCCATGCGGAGGCGAGCCCACATCCCACGCGGTCGAGGACGAGCACGGCGGTGATGGCGACGACCCCGTAGGAGCCGTAACGCAACAGGCGCGCCGCACCCGGGCGCGTGAACGGCGACGTTCGCGCATAGGCATTCCACCGCACGACCTTGATCGTCAAAGCGACAGCGGAAAGCACGAGCCAGGCAGCGAGCAGATAGTACATGGCGACCTCAAGCGCA
>JAHHSP010000062.1 GCA_020025115.1 Collinsella sp.
GTCGTGCGGTCCTCGGGGACGGCGGCGGGGAGTGCGACCTGGTCATATGCGGCGATCCATCTGCCGGCGAGCGGGGGTTCTCGTCGACCGCCCTCATGGTCGACGCCGATACGGGAGAGCGGCTCGGGCGGGTGCGCGTCTTGAGCGATGGGGAGCTTGAGGGTGGGTCTTCGGTTCGCGCCGTGTGCCGCGTGAAGGCGCTCGACGACTCCGATTATGCGCGGAGCCGTTTTGCCAAGGGCGAGGTCGCCTCTGTCCGCATCGTGTCGCTCCTGGAGCGTGGGGCTGAAGTGCACGGCGTGCCGCTCGAGGCGCTTCGAGCCCGTGCGTTGCGTGTGATCGATGCGGGTGGGAGCGAATACCGAGCGTTGATAGCCGGGACCGTGTGCGGAAGGACGACGGAGCTCAGTCAGGCCGGGGCGCAGGCCGATTTCTCCGCCTGCGGGCTCACTCACCTCGTTGCGGTGTCGGGAAGCCATTTTGTCTACATCGCGGCCATGCTCGAGCGCGTTCTTGGTCACATGGGGTCCTCGAAAGGCGTTCGACAGCTTGCGATGCTGCTCGTCATGGCGGCATATGTGGTGTTCACCGGAGGCGCCCCTTCGGCGATCCGCTCGGTTTCCATGGTGGCCATCGCGTCGGCGGCGGTCATGGGCCATCGTCGCGCGCATGCGCCCTCGGGGCTTGCGATTGCGGTGACGGCTCTGGTCGCCGTCGATCCCGGCGCTGTTTACGACCTTGGGTTTCGGCTCTCCGTTGCAAGCGTGCTGTTCATCATCCTGCTCGCCCCATATGTTCGATATCACCTAAGCGCCCTGCATATCCCAGCTTTCATCGCGGACGCCCTATCCATCACGTTGGTCGCTCAATGGGCGACGTTGCCTCTTACCTTGCCGCTGTTTGGCGAGTTGTCACTCGTCTCGCCGTTGGCGAACCTGCTTGTCGGACCCGTTATGAGCGGGCTGCTTGTGACGGGTCTGCTTGGTACGGGGGTGGCAACCATATCCGACATGCTCGTGCAGCTCGTGGGCGCATCCGGTGGATCGGGCCCCATCGCCGATCTTGCCCTCGCGCCTGCCGACGGCCTTGCGCGCATTTCCGTGTTCGTAGCACAGGCGTGCGCGGATATTCCATTCGCGCTCGTCTCGGTCGATTCGCCGTGGATCGTGGCGCCGATCGCTTACGGTCTGGCGTTTCTGGCGTATGCGCGGTGGAGGTTCATCGCGCCCAAGCGCCTCGTGCCCGCTCTCCTGCTCGTATTGGCCTGCGCCGTCATGCATGTCACATATTGGAGCCGTTTTGCTCCCCCCGAGGTCATCGTGCTCGATATCGGTCAAGGCGATGCGATTCTGATACGCGATGGGCCGTCGACGCTGTTGGTCGATGCGGGGATAGGGGAGGCGACGCAGACGGCCTTGGCACGCAATCATGTCCTCCAGCTCGACGGCGTCGTAGTCACGCACTGGGACAAGGACCATTGGGGCGGCCTCCCCGATGTTATGGAGGGCGTGCAGGTCGATAGGTTGTACGTCGCCGACGGGGCGGGGAGCCATATTCCGGCGGAGCTGTCCGATGGTCCTGCTGTGAGCGAACTGCGTGAGGGCGATTCGATCCGCGTCGGTTCCTTCGTCTGCGAGGTCATTTGGCCGGATGTCCGGGTGGGTGGCGATGAGAATGCGGACTCGGTGGTGCTCGATGTCTCCTATGAGGGGGTGAGGGGGAGCCTTCGCGTTTTGTTGACCGGTGATACGGAGCGGGAGGAGCTCGAGGAATACGTGGGTGAAGTGGGCGACATCGACGTTTTGAAGCTCGGGCACCATGGGTCGCGTGTGTCGGTATCTGACGAGGCACTCGGCTCGCTGCTGCCGGAGCTCTGCGTGGCGAGCGCGGGCGAGGGGAATCGCTATGGGCACCCCAATCCCGTATGCGTGCGCATGGTCGAAGCCTCGGGGTCGATGTTTTTGTGCACCAAAGACGTCGGAGATGTTCATGTGATGCCGGGGCGTCCATACCCCCAGTTTCGAACGCAGCGCCGAGTGCTTCGCTATACTGGGACGACAGTTGGCCGGTGAGAGAGGAGGGCCGAGTGTATGGCGGAGTTGCTGCCGGGATATCTCGTCGTGGGTTCTGACGAGCTTAAGAGCTCCCATACGATCGAGAAGATGAAGGCGCGCTTGGATGCGTCCGGTATGTCGGCGTTCAACCTCGATGAGCGGGATATGACTAAAGATCCGCAGATCGACGATATCATCGCCTCCCTCAACACCTTTCCCATGGGATCCGAGTTTCGCTTGGTCATCCTGAGGAACTGCGACAAACTGCCCAAGGCGGTGAGCGAGCCCTTGGTGGAGTATTTTGCCAATCCCTCGCCCACGACGGTGTGCTTGGTGGTTGCCTCATCGCTCGCCAAGAACACGAGACTTTACAAGGCCATCGCAAAGCTCGGCTCGAAGGCCGTCATCTCCTGCGCGCCCATGAAGGCGTATGAGCTCCCGCCGCGTGTGGCGAAGATGGCGCGGGCGCACGGGAAGAGCATGGGCATCCCCGCCGCCGAGGCCCTCGTTGCGCGTGCGGGCGAGAATATGCGCATGCTCGATAACGAGCTCAAGAAACTCGCCGCGATGATCGACGCCCCCGAGATCGGGCTTGCCGATGTCGAGCGCCACGTCATGCGAACCGCCGAGGTCAAGCCGTGGGAGCTGCTCAACGCGGTCGCCTCTCGCGACCTCGTCCGTTCCCTCGAGCTGCTCAAACTGCAGCCGGCCAAAAGCGAAGTCCGAATCTTGTCGCTGTTGGTGACGCGACTGCGGGAGCTCATCATCGCGAAGTCCCTCGACGCTCGTGGGCAGGCCGGGCAACTCGCCTCCGTCCTGGGCGTTCAGTCATGGCAGGTCAAGAACCATGCCACATGGGCCAGACGTTGGAAGATGGACGAACTGCTCGAGGCGCTTTCCTCGGCAGTCGACGTCGAGCTGGCGCTGAAGGGGTCGCGCGATGGCGAGCTGGCGCTTCAGATGTGGATCGCGCGCATGTGTCGCCCTCATACGCGCCGCGGCAGGTAAACCCTCGATCATTTTCGCGAGATGGTGGGTGAACTTGTGAATAATCCCGCGCAACCTGCACATATTGCTTGATTGCTGTTGCACGGGTTGCGTTCCGCGTGTAAAATACTCGCCCGTATGACCTCAACAACCGTGTCTCAGAGGCCGGATAGTAAGACCTTGTAAGTACCCGAAAGGAACCGAACCCGATGGCAAACATCAAGTCTCAGAAGAAGCGCATCCGCACCAGCGAGGTTGCTCGCGTCCGCAACAAGGCGATCCGCTCCGAGCTCAAGACCGTGATTAAGCACGTCAAGTCCGCCGTTGAGGCTGGCGATAAGGCCGCTGCCCAGGCTGCTGCCACCACCGCCTACCGTAAGCTGGACAAGGCCGTTGCGAAGGGCGTCATCCACAAGAACCAGGCTGCCAACCGCAAGTCCGGTATCCAGAAGCTCGTGAACACCCTCTAAGGTTTCGCGAACATAGCTTGTTCTTCAACGGGTCCCGCTTGCGGGGCCCGTTTTGTATGGGGGTGCCATGAAAATTGCGGTAAGCGCCTGCCTGCTGGGTGTGAACTGTAAATACAGCGGCGGCAACAATCGATGCGAGCGCTTGCTCGAGGAGCTGGAAAAACACCCCTCGATCGGGGTCATCCCGGTGTGTCCCGAGGTGGCGGGCGGGCTTCCCACGCCTCGGCCGCCCGCGGAGATCGTGGGCGGAGAGGTTGTGAACAAGCTCGGTGTCAGCCTTGATGCCGAATACCGTGCGGGTGTTGGCGCGGAGATGGCGCGTCTTCGGCCGTATATGGAGTCGGGTGAGCTGGTCGCCGCCGTCCTGCAGTCCCGCAGCCCGAGCTGCGGCGTGCATGAGGTTTACGATGGCACGTTTGCCGGTCGCTTGATTTCTGGCAAAGGGCTGTTTGCACGCGCCCTTGAGGACGGGGGAGTGCGAATCGTCGATGTCGCGGACGTCTGAGTTGGCCAGGTGACGACTTGCACGGGGAAAACCTTCCCCAAAACGTACACTTTGAAATCCGAATCCTGGGGTTTTGCCAAATAAGTGTACGTTTTGGGGAAGGTTTTGCGCGCATTTGTATGACGGACGCCGCGGCACGGCTTCCTATGGCCGTTTGCTCTGCGTGGTTGCGCTGTGAGTTTCGTCCGCAGTGCGCTTTACCCGTGCTATCATGCTGAATCACAGGCGTTGATGGGGACGAGTAGGTCGGATCCGCGCGGCGAAGAGAGCCCGGGGTGCTGTGATCCGGGTGTGTGCGGCCGAATCGAATATCACCCCGGAGCCGCGGCCCCAACGGCGCGTTTGCGCCCAGTAGGCGTCGCCGGGATGGTCGTCGTAACGGACCAGCCGAGTACGAGGGGAGTGCGGGAGCGCGAACCTTTGAGCTGGGTGGTATAGCGAAACGCACGCGGGCTTTCTCTCGCATCCATAGGCGCTTCGTCCCAGCTTGAGCTAGGACGGGCGCTTTTTTCATGCGCCCACAACAGAGAGGGGTATTCGTGGCAAACGAGTACAAGCAGACCATGAACCTGCCCAAGACCAAGTTCCCCATGCGGGCGGCCCTGGCGCAGCGCGAGCCGGAGCGCCTCAAGCGCTGGCAGCAGAATCACGTCTACGAGCTCATGCTCAAGAAGAACGAGGGTCACGAGAAATTCGTGCTGCACGACGGTCCTCCCTACGCCAACGGCCCCATCCACCTCGGTCACGCGATGAACAAGATCGCCAAGGACATGATCAACCGCTACAAGGCCATGCAGGGCTACGAGACCCCGTACGTGCCCGGCTGGGATTGCCATGGCCAGCCCATCGAGCACAAGGTCGAGACCCAGATGGGCACCGAGAAGTTCAACCAGGCCTCCACGGCCGAGATCCGCGAGCTCTGCAACAAGTTCGCCGTCGAGAATATCGACCTGCAGCGCGAGGGCTTCAAACGCCTGGGCGTTCTGGGCGATTGGGACAATCCCTACCTCACGCTCTATCACCAGCATGACGCCGCCGACATCGAGGCGTTCAAAGCCATGTTCGACAAGGGCATGGTGTATCGCGGCCATAAGCCGGTCCATTGGTGCAAGCACTGCCACACCGCCCTCGCCGAGGCCGAGATCGAGTATGCCGACGAGACGAGCCCGTCCATTTACGTCCGTTTCGAGCTCACCGGCAAGCCCGCCGGACTCGAGTCCTTCGACGGCCCGGTCGACTTTGTGATTTGGACCACCACGCCTTGGACCATCCCCTCCGATCAGGCGGTCTCCCTCAAGCCCGAGGCGATTTATTGCGCCATCGAGCACGACGGTCGCGCCGAGATCATGCTCAAGGACCTCGCAGAGAAGGTTTGCGGTATCGCCGGCTGGGATGTCACCCCCGTGATGGTCGACGGCGAGCCCTACGAGGTGGCCGCCGAGGTGCTCGATCACCTGCATTACAAGCAGCCCGTCTTTGACGGTGTCGAGGGCGTCGCCCTGCTGGCCGATTACGTGGGCACCGAGGATGGTACCGGTATCGTCCACAACTCTCCCGGCCACGGCGTGGACGACTACTACGTCTGCATGAAGGAGGGCATGGACGTCTGCATGCCCGTCGACGATGACGGACGCTTCTACAACGGTGACGAGTTCGGCGCCGGCGGCCCGTTCTCCGGCATGGACACCGACGAGGCCAACCCGCACATCATCCAGTTCCTTCGTGACCGCGGTATGCTCGTGGCCGAAGTCAAGATCACGCACAGCTATCCGCACTGCTGGCGCTGCAAGAACCCGGTGCTCTTCCGCGCCACCGACCAGTGGTTCGTCTCCATGGACAAGACCGGCCTGCGCGAGCAGGCGCTCGACCAGGTGCGCAACCACGTGTCCTGGTATCCCGGCCATGCTGTCAATCGCATCGGCGCCATGGTGGAGCAGCGGCCCGACTGGTGCATCTCCCGCCAGCGCAACTGGGGCGTGCCGATTCCGTCCTTCACCTGTGCCGACTGCGGCGAGAAGGTCATGAACGACGACACGCTCGACGCCGTCATCGAGCTGTTCCATGAGAAGGGCTCCGACGCCTGGTTCACCGACGCCCCCGAGTCCTACCTCGGCGACGCCTGCGTGTGCCCCAAGTGCGGCGGCCATCACCTCAAGGCCGATCGCGACATCCTCGACGTGTGGTGGGATTCCGGCGTGTCCTGGAAGGCCGTGTGCGAGTACCGTCCCGAGCTCAAGTACCCGGCGGACGTCTACCTCGAGGGCTCCGACCAGCATCGTGGTTGGTTCCAGTCCTCGCTGCTGACCTCCGTGGGCACCAACGGCATCGCTCCGTACAAGGCCGTCATCTCCCAGGGCTTCACCCTCGACGGCCAGGGCCGCAAGATGTCCAAATCGCTCGGCAACGTGATCGACCCCAACAAGATTTGCGACGAGATGGGTGCCGACATCATCCGCCTGTGGGTCGCCTCCGTGGACACCTCCACCGACGTCGCATGCGACACCGAGATTCTCGCCCGCACGTCCGACGCGTACCGCCGTTTCCGCAACACCCTGCGCTTCCTGCTGTCCGTGCTCGAGGGCCAGTTCGAGCCCACGACCGACGGCGTGGCCTTCGACGAGCTCATGCCGCTCGATAAGCTCATGCTCGCCCGTCTCACGCAGGTTCAGGCCGAGGTCGACACCGCGTACGAGGGCTTCGAGTTCAACCGTGCGTACCGCACGCTGTACGACTTCGTGGTCACCGAGCTCTCCAACGTCTACCTCGATGCGCTGAAGGACCGTCTGTACTGCGAGAAGCCCGGCAGCCACGAGATGCGCAGCGCGCAGACCGTCGTGGCCGAGTTGCTCTCCATGCTCATG
>JAHHSP010000063.1 GCA_020025115.1 Collinsella sp.
GCGCGGCATCCGATGCCCCCTCGCCCCTCGCGGCGGTATCACCCACCTCGACGGTCCCCTCGCCGTCCCCAAGCGTGTCAAAGTCATCATCGCGAAGTTCACGTTCGACGACGGGCGGCTCGTCCTTCTCCTTGGCCGCGGCGATCTCGGCCTGCAGTGCTGCCTCGACCTCGGCGTTCCAAGGCAGCTCCACGCGTTCGCGCGCAACCGTGGGAGCGGCTCCGAAGACCTCTCGGTCGAGGTGGCCCAAAACCTCCTCGACCAGCAGCTCGGTCTCGGGTCTGGGAATGAGCACGCCGGGCTCGCACATCACGTCGATCGTGCGGAAGCTCGTCTCGCCGATGATGTACTGAAGCGGCTCGCACTTCGCGCGGCGCACGACGGCCGTGTGCATTGCGGCAAGCTCCTCGCTCGACATCGGTTTGTCGAAGTTCACATATATCTCGGTGCGCGAAAGCCCGGTCACGCCCGACAGCAGCCATTCGGCGGACAGACGTGGGCGCTCGTCGCCCCGGTCCTTCAAGTAGTCGCGCGTCCAGTCCAGGCAGCGCCTGATGGTCCACGTCTCATTCGCCATGATGGCCTCCGTCCCTCGTACTGCATAGCCGCGATTCTACGGCACGCCCCATATCCACCCCGTCTAGAACGCCGAATTACAGCATTTCTCGTCCAAAATCAGCCCTTCTGCCCAAAACCTGACCGTTTGAAAAACAGACCGCCGCCCCAGAGGACGACGGCCCGGACAGGTGCGTTTTAAGTCGGGGTATCCCGAGCCGCATCGCTGGTGCAAATCGGCGTTCGGCAGCCGAGAGCTCGCCTACACGGCCTCGGCGAGCTTGGCGGCACGGTCGGCCGCAGCCAGGGCGTCGATGACACCGGACAGCTGATCGCCCAGCAACACACCGTTATAGGTGGAGTTGAAACCGATGCGGTGATCGGTCACGCGGTCCTGAGGCAGGTTGTAGGTGCGGATCTTCTCGGAGCGGTTACCATGGCCGATCTGGGCAGAACGCTCGGCACCGAGCTCGGCCTGCTGCTTCTCGAGCTCCATCTCATAGAGGCGGGCGCGCAGCATCTGCATGCAGACCTCGCGGTTCTGGATCTGGGAGCGCTGCTCCTGGGATTGGACCACGGTGTTCGTGGGCAGATGGGTGATGCGCACGGCGGAGTAGGTGGTGTTGACGCACTGACCGCCAGGGCCGGACGCGCAGTAGGTATCGACGCGCAGATCGGCCTGATTGATCTGGATATCGATCTCATCGGCCTCGGGCAAGACGGCCACCGTCGCGGTGGACGTCTGGATGCGCCCCTGAGACTCGGTCTTGGGAACGCGCTGCACACGGTGCACGCCGGACTCGTACTTCATGACGGAGTAGACCTTGTCTCCTTCGACCTTGAACTCGATGGACTTAAAGCCGCCGGCCTCGGAGGGGCTGGAATCCAGCACGGTCATCTTCCACTTCTTGGACTCGATGAAGCGCTGATACATCTTGAAGAGGTCGCCGGCGAAGATGGCCGCCTCGTCGCCGCCCGCAGCGGAGCGGATCTCGACGATAGTGTCCTTCTCATCCATCGGGTCGCCCGGGATGAGCATGATCTTGATATCTTCCTCGAGCTGGGGCAGCTTGGCCTCGTTCTCGGAGATCTCCATCTGGAGCATCTCCTTCTCCTCGGCATCGGTGACGTCGCGCAGCATCTCCTTGGCGACGTCGATGTCGTCGAGAGCGCCCAGGTACTCGCGAGCGGCCTTCACCAGGTCGGTCTGGTGGGCATACTCCTTGTTGAGCCGGGTGAATTCCTTGATATCACTGGCGACTGCGGGGTCGGAGAGCTTCTTCTCGAGCTCCTCGAAAGCGATGATGATCTTCTCAAGCTTGTCGCGCATGGTTGCTCCTTATGCGTTGGCTGTTGGCGAGATGCGAAAGAGGGCCTGCCGGCGAAGCGGCGGGCATGACGTCAAACGTAGCTAGAGCTTATCGAGCGCGATGTGCATGGTTCCTCCTGTAGTTTCCAGATAGGCATCATACCCCGCCACGCCACGGCGCGCCAACGTACCTGCAAAACTCCCATAGCCTCGCCAGATGACGGGCGAGGCCGCCACCGAGCGCGACCGGCGCCATGCACGCTCGCCGTCGAGCGGGCCCCAACGCCGGACATGGCGGCTTCCGAGCGCAGCGGGCAGCGGGAGCCGATGGCGGTCCGATCCGTACCGCAGCGCACGCAAAGGGCCGCACCTCTACGTGAGATGCGGCCCATAGCGCATGCGCCCCTTTCGCTGCCGTGGGGGCTTAGACGTTGCTGCGGCGACGCTTGAGCGCGATACCGGCGCCGACCAAGGCGACCGCAGCGACTATGGTTCCGCCGATGAGCATCAGCGAGTCGTCGCCGGTCTGCACCAGCTTATCGGAGGTTGACCCGGGCTTGGCGGCAGAACCGTTGCCGTCATTGCCGGCGCTGCCGGAGCCGCTTTGGCCAGATTCGGAACCTCCCTGATCCGCCTTCTCGACGAGCGCATCGAAGGCGTCCTTGAGCTCTTGGGCAAGACGCTCGCCCTCGGCCTGGGGCAGGTTGGCCGCGTTCTCAAGACCCATCTTGGCGGCATCGAGCGCGTCCTGATAGGCCTTCCAGCTCTCGGGGGTAAACTTGGAGCCATCGGCGACGGCACCGTCGACGAGTTGCTGGAGCTCGGGGCCCGCATACCTGAGAACTGGGCTGGAAAGAGCCGCCTCGATACCGGCCTTGAGATCGGCGATCTGCTGGTAGGCCAGGCTCTCGGGGGCCTTGAGGGCCTCCTCGGCCGCCGCGACCGCCTTATCGAGCGCCGTCACGGAATCGGTCGTCCACGCCGCCGTATCGGCAGCCTTCGCGTTGGCGACGAGGCCGCGCAGGGACTCGATATCCCCCTCGAGTCCGGGCTTGATGCCGCGGGTCAGGAAGATCTCGGAGATCTGGGGCGTAACGCCCTGGGGCCATTCGAAGACGATATCTTTGACCGCGACGGCGTCCTTGCCAAACGCAAGGTCCTTGAGAACGCTGTCGAGCGTGCCGAGTTCAACCGTCTTGACCTCGAAGGCGGAGCGGAGGTCGCCCGTGTAGACGACCGCCCTGACCTTGACGCCGGGCTGCGCGGACCTGGAGATCACGCGGACGCCGTCGAAAGCCTCCCCATCAGCGGAGAAGGGATTGGACACGTGGTAGGTCAACGTGCCCGCGGCATCGGTCGCAGGGGCCCAGGAGGTCAGCAGGCTCTTGTCGAGCAAGTTGTCGGGCGTCTTTCCCTGCTGCTCGATCGCGGCGGTCTCGAAGTCGCCGCCAGCGTAGAGCGGCACATACTCGCCGCCGTTGATGCGCAGCTCGCCGATCTCGAACCAGCGCTCAGCATAGGGCTTGGTGAAACGGATGCGGATGTAGCGGGCGGTCTCGCCAAGGCCATCGGAAGACTTGACGAACATGTTGCCCGGGAACTCCTTGGAGTGCGTCATCCACGGCGCCTGCTTCGCAGTCGCCTCGCTGCCGGGGTCGGCGTCCTTTCCATCGCTGTTGATGTCGAGGACCGGCTTCCACGCGGAATCTTCCGCATCGGCGCTATCGGCGACCTCGATCACGGCATTGCGGATGAAGTCGCGGCTGGACTCGGGAACGAAGTACTCGACGCTCTTGATCGAACGCTCCTGACCCAAATCGAAAACGACCTTGGTTCCCTCGGAGGGGGCGCCGCTGGACTTGGTGGCGGTGGCGACATCGCCATCGAAGATCTTGGTGACATCCAAGGTCTGCGCACCAGGCAGCTCGCTTCTCACGATGCTCGGCGCAAGGGCGTGCAGATAGCTGCCGGAGAGCGCCTTGAAGGTGACGGTGGCGGCGTCGGCGGTAGCGCGGTAGCCGACATAGCGAGCGCAAACGAGGTCGGAGCCCTTGAAAGAGGTCCATTCGATACCGTTCTGAGACCAGACGAGCTCGGCGTTGGAAACCGTCTGGGCATCCGCGTTGCCGATCATGATATCGCGACGCATGGAGCCGAGGTCGACCGCGATGACATCGCCCTTTTTGGGCAGGGTGACAGCTCCGTCGGTCGTCTTGAAGGCGCCGGCGCCCACACGCGCCGCGAGGTCGGTGCTCGACAGGTCGAAGGAGGCATAGAGGTTGTCCTTGCTGTAGGAGTACCTCTCGAATGCATTGAACTCGAAGAGCTGGAACCATCTGTCGGTCGGCTCGGAGGCAACGAGTTTCACGCCCGTCGCCTCAACACGGTCGAAGGTGACGGTCTGCTCGGATGCCGGGGACGGCGCGGCGAGCTCCGTCCATTCCCCATCTGCAGTCGGCCTCTCATCGACCGTGTAGTACAGCTTGGAGGCGCCGAGCTTGTCGGCGTCGCCCTGCTTGATGTACACGCTGTCGATAAACTTCGACGTGCCGAAGCTCAACATCACATAGTCGCCGGCAGCGGCATTACGGGAGCTGAAGAACTTGGTCTCCGCATTGCCGTCGACCGCATTGGAAATGGGGTTGTTTTGATACTGAGGCATGTTGGTGGTTGCGGTTGCGGCCACCTCGATCTTGCCGAAGCCGGCATTGAGGTCCACGACGCGCCACCACTTGGCGGTATCCGCACCGTTGACGACCTTGATGGCCTTGGCCGTCACAGGACCTGCGAGCTGGATGGTCTGGGACTTGTCGGAGGTGATGTCCCCCGCCTCGTGCCAGACGTCGTCGCTGCCCAGATAGTAGGCCTTACCGGAATCGATGACGTCGGAGGAACCCCCACCCTGTTTGAAGGTGATGGAGGTGATGGTCTCGGGCGAATCGAAGGTCACCTGGACGGCAGCGCCCTGTACCGTGGCGTCGTGCTTGTTGGGCTCGTCCTTTTTGTGCGTGAACCAAGCCTCGGTGTCCCTACCGTCTGATGCGTTCTGCAACGGACGGCCCGGATCCGCCGACTCTTGATTCGCGACGCTCACCGTTCCGGTGAACACGGCGTTTTCCTCAGGCTGCTCGTTCACCAGGATCTCGTTGATGGTGGGCCAGGCATCCTGGCGGTTATCGCGAACGGCGATGATGCGGACACCCTCGACGCCCTTGATATCCAAACCGGTCACGCTCACCTTGCTGGTGGTGAACTCACGCGATCCCTCGATGTCGATCCACTGCCCATCCTTGAGGTACTGGACCTTGCTGACATCGAAGAAGTTCTTGCCGCCGCCCTGGATGAAAGTGGCGGAAGTCAGGTCGAACGGCTTGCTGGCGGTCATGCCGAAGAAGTCGCCGGCCTTGACCTGGTTGGGGGTGCGGAACTCCGCGCCGGTGGCGGGGTCGCCGTCGAACACAGCCGCCACGCTGCCGACCGGTGTGTCGGTCCGGTTGGTAAACAATTTGGTCACGACCGCGTCGGGGTCGGCGGCGAGCGTGGCCTTCTCGGCGGTGTAGACGTCGAGGGCGTTCACCAGCGGGGTGATGTGCGCCTTGCCCACGCGCGCATACTCGTAGTGGTCGACATACCACAAGGCATGCCCGTTCGCAGATTCAAGCAGGTCGGCTCCCTCTGCGTACTTGGAAATAAGAGTCGAGGCGTCGCCATCCAAAGACGCCTTGACCGCGTCGAGGTCGGCCAGCGCCGCGGCCGTCAGATCATCCCACGTATCGAGCCAGGGACCCATCTGCTCGACCATGGCCTCCGTGCCGGCGTTGTCCCGATACGTCTTTGCGGTCTCCTGCAAGCCGCGGAAAACCTCGATCATCGCATCGCAGTCCTGAACCGTCACCGTGTCGGAAGTCAACTTGGCGCGAAAATCCGCAAGCTGGTCCTTGATCTGGCTCGACTCGCCGTTCTCCCACGTGGCGCCGCCGCCGAACATGCGCTTCATATGGTTGGAAAGCTCTCGCAGGGCATTTGACCCTTCGGTCTCGGCAGCGGAGTTGTGATCGATGTAGCTGAAGGACTTCTCCCATACCCCATCGGCATGCTGGGTCGAATCCCACAGGTTCCACGTAAAGTCAGCGGTCATGAAGATACCCTGCTTGGAGGGTTCGGACTGCTGCATCGGGTTGATGACGACGCCTTTGACCTGACCGGGGGTCAGATCGGAACCGAGGAACTCGTTATGCCCGCCCATATGCAGGGCGTCCTTATCGTTGTCCGAGCAGGGCCAGTTGATCCACATGAACGGGGCCACGCCGGACGTGTTCTTGAACGCAGTGGCAAAGCCGTTGTCGATCTTTCCCCACACACGTCCACCGGTGTTGATGACCTGGACGTTCTCGCCAAGATCCCTATACCAGCGCTCGCCATAGCCCATATAGTTAACCGGGCAGAAGATGAGCGTGTCCTTGAGGCCGGGGTACTTCGGCGTGCCGTCCGGATTCTTTTCCTGCTGAAGCCCGCGCAGCCAGGCGGTGGTATCGTCGAGCAGCTTTTTGAACAGTTGGGGGTCGGTCGTGTTCTGCTGGTCGTCCGCGAGGATTGCGATCTGGCGAACACCCGCATCGATCACCTGGAGGAACTTCTCCTTCATGATCGGGAACGTGGTGTCGTAGTTCGCGGCGTTGATCGGGTTGCTCATGAAGGGGTGCAGTGCGTAGACGAAACGCACTTTGGACTTGTTGCCCGCCTCGGCAAGAGGCTTGATCTTGTGCTCGATCTCATCCGGGGTGTACTTGTCGCGCCACCGGGCGTTGTGCTTGGGATCGTCTTTGGGGGCATAGAAGTAGGCATTGAGCTTGTAGTAGCCGCCCCACTCCATCAGTGCCACGCGGTCGCGCGTGGACCAGGGATTGCCGTAGTATCCCTCGATGAAGCCGCGGGTGATGACGTCGGCATGGTCGCTGGCAACCAGGGCGCGCAGCGAGTTGTCGGGGTCTTGCTGCAGGAT
>JAHHSP010000064.1 GCA_020025115.1 Collinsella sp.
ATCACAACCTGCTCACCTTCTCCATCATGTACGCATTCTCGGAGAACTTCGTCCTGCCCCTGTCGCACGACGAAGTCGTGAACGGCAAGTGCTCCCTGATCGGACGCATGCCCGGCGACGACTGGCGTCGCTTCGCCGGCCTGCGAACGCTCGCCTTCTACCAAATGACCCATCCAGGAGCCAAACTCTCCTTCATGGGCGACGAGATCGGCCAGCAGATCGAATGGCGCTACTACGAGTCGATCGAATGGTTCCTCGCCAAGGAGTTCGACGCCACTCACGGCGCCCAGCAACGATTTATCGAGGCGCTCAACCACTTCTACGCCAAGCAGCGCGGCCTGTGGCAGAACGCTTACAACGAACAGGGCTTCGAATGGATCGACGCCGACAACTCCGAGCAGTCCATCGTGAGCTTCGTGCGCCACGGCGACAAGCCGGCGGACGACCTGCTCGTTTTGATCAACTTCAATCCGGCATCCTACGAGACATACCGCGTGGGCACCCCGCGCGAGGGCGACTGGGAGATCGTCTTCAATACGGACGAACCCGCCTTCGGCGGATCGGGCTTCCCGGTGGTAGACATAGCCTCCTCCAAGCCCGAGCCCTGGAACATGCGCGACAACTCCATCGAGATCGCCGTCCCCGGCCTCGCCGGCCTGGTGTACCGCCGTCGCCGCACTTCCTCCTACAAGCCCCCAAAGACAGCCAAAAGGAAGCCTGTGGCGGAAGACGCGGTCAAAGGCAATCCCAAATCCGCCGCAAGAGCCAAGGCCGCCAAGGTAAGTGCGGCTAAAGCAAAGTCCACTCCCGTACCCCGGAAATCCCGCGCGATGTAAGCACCGACCTCGGGGCACCTCGCGCTCAGGATGACGCCGCCGCACGACGGGCCAAACGTGCGCGCTCGCGACTATCACCAATACGGCCCTTTCTCGAAAGGACACCATGGAAAAGATCTACGAGACCAAAGAGCAGCTCATCGAACAGTACCGTCAGCACGTCCGCGCGCTGGCCGGCAAGGAGTTCGAGGATACGAGCAACATCGACCGCTTTACCGCGCTGGCCAACATGGTCGCCGGCGACGCCCGCGTCATCGCCGCCCAGACCGACGAGCGCAACCGCACCGAGGGCAAGAAGCGCGTCTACTACTTCTCCATCGAGTTCCTCATCGGACGCCTGCTCGACAATTACCTGCTGAACCTCGGCATCCGCGACCTCGTGGCCGACGCCCTCGATGACATGGGCGGCGATCTCGAAGAAATCGAGCGCCAAGAGCCCGATCCGGCGCTCGGCAACGGAGGCCTCGGCCGCCTCGCCGCGTGCTTCCTCGACTCGATGGCTCATGAGGGAATCGCGGGCTACGGCAACGGCATGCGCTATCGCTACGGCCTCTTCAAACAGGAGATCGTCAACGGACGCCAGGTCGAAGTCGCCGATGAGTGGCTCTCCAAGGGCTACCCCTGGGAAGTCAAGCGCCCCGACAAAGCCGTCCGCATCGGCTTCGGCGGCCACGTCGTCTCCCGCCAACAAGGCGACCGCACCTTCTACTCCGTCGAGGGAACCGATGACGTCCTGGCCGTGCCCTATGACATCCCGATCGTCGGCTACGGCGGGAAGACCGTCAACAAGCTACGCTGCTGGAGCGCCGAACCCATCGACGACCACTTCGACCTCGACGCCTTCAACGCCGGCGACTACACCGGCGCCGACCGCGACCGCGCCAACGCCGAGGCCATCTCCGCCATCCTGTATCCCAACGACGCCGGCGAGCACGGCCGGCTGCTTCGACTCAAGCAGGAGTACCTGTTCGTGGCCGCCGGCGTCCGAACCCTCCTCGACACCTTCGAGCGTGAGCACCGCGAGGCATGGCACGAGTTGCCGCGCTATGTCGCCATCCACACCAACGATACACATCCGGCCATGTGCGGTCCCGAGCTCATGCGCATCCTCATGGACGAGAAGGGCTTGACCTGGGACGATGCTTGGGAGATCGTGACGAACACGGTGTCTTACACCAACCATACCATCCTGCCCGAGGCTCTGGAGAAGTGGCCCATCTCAACCTTCTCCACGTTGCTGCCCCGTGTGTACCAGATCATCGACGAGATCAACCGCCGCTGGCGTGAGAGCTTCGACATGAGCGAGTCCGAGAGCGCCGAGCGCCTGCGCGCGACCGCCGTCCTGTGGGACGGCGAGGTCCGCATGGCCAACCTGTCCGTGATCTGCAGCCACTCCGTCAACGGCGTCGCCAAAATCCACTCCGACATCCTCAAGGCCAGCACGCTCAAGGACTTCGCGGCCATGCGACCGGAGATGTTCAACAACAAGACCAACGGCATCAGCCATCGCCGCTTCTTCGCCGAGGCCAACCCCACCTACGCCAAGCTCGTGACCGAGGCCATCGGCGACGGATGGCTCGACGATGCGCGCGAGCTCGAGAAGCTCACCGCCTTCGAGGGCGACTCCTCCTTCCTCGAGCGCGTCGGCGCCTCGAAGCTCGCCAACAAGCAGCGCCTGGCGAGCTATGTCGAGCGCGAGTGCGGGGTCGTCATCGACCCAAACACGGTGTTCGACGTCCAGGTCAAGCGCTTCCACGCCTACAAGCGCCAGCTTCTGAACATCATGAAGGTAATGGACCTCTATAACCGTCGACTGGCCGACCCCGATTTCAAGATCCAGCCCACCACCTTCATCTTCTCCGGCAAAGCCGCCTCCAGCTACACCTTCGCCAAGGAAGTCATCCGCCTGATCAACGGCGTGGCAGAGGTCGTCAACGACGACCCGCGCGTCAACGACGTCATGAAGGTCTGCTTCATCCCGAACTTCCGCGTCTCGAACGCGCAGCTCATCTACCCTGCCGCCGAGATCTCCGAGCAGATCTCCACAGCCGGCAAGGAAGCATCCGGCACATCGAACATGAAGCTCATGATGAACGGCGCCCTCACGCTCGGCACCATGGACGGCGCGAACATCGAGATCGTCGACCTGGCCGGTCGCGAGAACGAGGCTATCTTCGGCCTCACCACACCCGAGGTCGACGCCTTGCGCGCTTCCGGCCAGTACTTCGCCTGGGATGTCGTCAACTCCGACCGCGGGCGCCTCGGCCGCATCATCGATCAGCTCGTCGACGGCACCTTCGCCGCGCAATCCGGCAACTTCGAGAGCATCCACCACGAGCTCATGTTCAACAACGATTACGACCTGGTGCTCAAAGACTTCCACTCCTACGTGGACGCCTGGGAAAAGCTCACCGCGACCTATCCCGATTCCCAAGGCTGGAATCGCCGTGCGCTGCACAACACCGCGATGTCCGGCTGGTTCTCCTCCGACCGAACCATCCGCGAATACCGCGACGAGATCTGGCACGCATAAAGGAGGTACGGCGCGCTGGGAAACAGCCGGCGCACCCATAAAGGCGACGGGGGCGGTGAAGACGGGACGCCGCCCCCGGTCACGGATATCCCGCATAAGAAATCCGAGACCATACAACGGATAAAGGGAGAGATTGATGGCAAGCAAAGAATGCATCGCGATGCTCCTCGCGGGAGGTCAGGGCAGCCGACTGATGGCGCTCACCTCCAAGATCGCAAAACCGGCCGTCAGCTTCGGCGGCAAGTTCCGCATCATCGACTTCTCACTGTCGAACTGCGCGAACTCCGGCATCGACACCGTAGGCGTTCTGACCCAGTACCGCCCGTACCAGCTCCACGAGTACATCGGCTCAGGCCGCGCATGGGACCTCGCCGAGCACGGCTGCGGCGTCTCCATCCTGCCGCCCTATGCCACGCAGGACGGCGGCGCATGGTACGCCGGCACGGCAGACGCTATCACGCAAAACCTCGATTACATCAAAAGCCACGACCCTAAATACGTGCTCATCCTATCCGGCGATCACCTATATCGCATGGACTACCGCAAGATGCTCGAGAACCATATCGCGCACAACGCCGACCTCACCGTCTCGGTCATGCCGGTGCCGTGGGAGGAGGCCAGCCGCTTTGGCATCATCACCGCAGATCCCGAAGACGGACGCATCGTGAAGTTCACCGAGAAGCCGGAGAAGCCCGATTCCAACCTCGCCTCCATGGGCATCTACATCTTCTCCACCGACGTGCTCGTGAAGGCACTCGAGGAAGACGCCGTCGACCAGCGTTCCAGCCATGACTTCGGCAACGACATCATCCCCAAGCTGCTCGCGGAGGGCAAGCGCCTGCACACATACGAGTTCCACGGCTTCTGGAAGGATGTCGGCACCATCGCGAGCTTCCACGAGACGTCGATGGACCTGCTCGGCGACAATCCCGAGTTCGACCTGTTCGACAAGTCCTTCCCGGTCATGAGCAACGACTCGACCCGTCCGCCCCACTTCATCGGGCCCGAAGGTCGCGTTGACGACTGCCTCGTCTCCAACGGCTGCCGCGTCTACGGCACCGTACGCCACTCGATCCTCTCCACGGACTGCATCGTGGGCGAGCGCGCCATCGTCGAGGACTCTGTTCTGCTGCCGGGAGCCATCGTGAAGGACGGAGCGCACGTGGTGCGCGCCATCCTGGGCGAGAACGCCGTCGTGGAAGAGGGCGTCAAACTCGGAAGCGTCGATATGACCAAGGACACCGCCGTCGTCGGAAACGACGTCGTCATCGGGAAGGGGGAATGATCCGATGATCAACCGCAAGGCCATCGGCTACATCACTGCCAATTACACGAGCAAGGAGCACAGCCCCTTGCTTGAATGCCGCCCGCTCGCCTCCATCCCGTTCATGGGACGCTACCGTCTCATCGATTTCCCGCTTTCCAACATGATGAATGCGGGCATCCGGACCGTGGGCGTGGTTCTTCCGGGCAATTACCGCTCACTCGTCGACCACCTCGGCAGCGGGCGCGAATGGGAGCTCGATCGCAAGAAGGGAGGCCTGTTCCTGCTTCAGGGCAGCGCCTATGGCACCGCCAAGAAAGGCATACGCTTCCTGCTGCGCGACATCAACACCAACAAGATGCTGTTCCAGCGCGCCAGCGAGCCCTATGTGGTCATGAGCGCGACCAACATCGTCTTCAACATGGACCTCTCCGATGTCATCGACGCACACGAGCGCAGCGGCTCCGGCGTGACGATGATCTACAAGAAGGCCGACCGCCAGCTCGACGACGTCGCAAAACTCGACATCAACGACATCGGCCGCGTCACCGACATCAAGTCCGGCTGCTCTTACGGCGAGAACCAGTTCCTCGACTGCTTCATCATCAACCGCGATCTGCTCCTCGAGCTGTGTGAGCAGTACCAGACCCTCGATTATCTCGACCTGTTCGACGCCATCCGCCCCGACTTTGGACGCATCGACGTGTGCACATACGAGTTCAAGGGCCTGGCGGTCGGCATGTTCAACGAGGAGAGCTATTACCGGCGCAGCATGGAGATGCTCAACCCCGATGTCATGCACCAGCTGTTCACGCACAGCCGACCGATCATGACAAAGGCCCACGACACGCCGCCTGCAAAGTACAGCTCCGGCTCCAACGCCACCAACTCGTTCATCTCCGCCGGCTGTCGCATCGACGGCACCGTGCGCGGCTCCACCCTCTCACGCGATGTGGTCGTCGAGAGCGGAGCCTATGTTGCCAACTCCATCATCATGCAGGGTTGCATCATCAGGCGCGGCGCGCGCGTTGAGAACGCCATCGTCGACAAGAACAACGTCATCGAGGCCGGGACCGTCATCACCGGCACGCCTGACAACGTACTCGTGGTTCCCAAGGTCGCAATCGAGAACTAGCAGGCACGCACGTGAACGACGTGCTCTGACGATTCAGATGCACACATGGGGGATGTGCCGCCACGAGCATTCGCGCCAGGCGGCACATCCCCCCGGAATCATTGAACTCGACGCCGCGGACCAACGCGCGCATCAAGAGATTGGCATCCACATGACCGAATCCACCCAGCAGAAACTCCACGTCGCATTTGCCAGCGCCGAAGCCGCCCCCTTCGTGAAGACTGGCGGGCTGGGCGACGTAGCGGGCTCCCTGCCCCAGGCCCTCAAAGCCGCCGGCGCCGAGGTCGTGGTGCTCGTTCCCAAGTACGACACCATCGCCCGGGAGTACACGGACCGCATGGAGCACCTGTGCGACTTCTACGTCCCCCTGGGCTGGCGCAACGAGTACTGCGGCATCGAGCGCCTGAACCACAAAGGCGTCGACTACCTGTTCCTCGATAACGAGCGCTACTTCAGCCGCGGCTACCCTTACGGCTTCTTCGATGACGGCGAGCGTTTCGCCTTCTTCTCCAAGGCGATCGTCGAGAGTCTTCAGTACCTGCCGGGCGTCCTGGACGGCTTCGCCTGCGACGTGCTGCACTGCAACGACTGGCACACGGCCATGGCACCCGTGTTTCTGCGCGAATTCTACCAGGCCGCCCCGCTCTACCAAAACGTCAAGACCGTCTTCTCCATCCACAACATCGCATTCCAAGGGCAGTACAGCGCCAAAGTCCTGAACGACATCCTGGGCCTCGCGCACATCCCCGCCGCAGCGTTCCAGCTCACCTGTGGCCCCGACGCCGTGAACTACATGCAGGGCGCCCTCAACTACACCGACGCCATCACCACCGTCTCCCCCACCTATGCCGAGGAGATCAAGACGGCCGAATTCGGCGAGGGCCTCGACGGCATCCTGCGCCGGCGCGCGCCGATCCTGCAGGGCATCGTCAACGGCATCGACACCGACGGCTTCAACCCCGAGACCGCCCAGCGCATCCCCGCCCCGTGC
>JAHHSP010000065.1 GCA_020025115.1 Collinsella sp.
TATCGAGCTCGATGCCGACGGCTGCCCCGTCTTCGATCTTGCGTTCGAGGACGGCTCGAGCTTCAAGACGCGCCTTGCCGTCCCCGGTGCGCAGTCTGTTCCCAACGCGTTGTTCGCCGCCGCGGTGGCTCATCGCCTCGGCGTGCCCGGCTTTGAGATCGACGAGGCCTTCGGTGAGCTCCAGATGACCGGTCGCCGCGCCCAGATCCGTCATGCGGCATGCGGCGCTCGCATCATCGACGACTCGTACAATGCCAGCCCCGAGTCCATGGCCGCCGGTCTCAACCTGTTCTCGACGCTGCCCTGCGCGGGGTCGCGCATCGCCGTTCTCGGCGAGATGGGGGAGTTGGGTGATGACGCCGCGCGCCTCCACGCGCTCGTCGGAGCCTATGCCGCCGCCAAGCACCCGTCCATGCTGGTCTGCGTGGGCGGAGAAAACGCCCGCGTCATGGCCGATGCCGCTCGTCTCATGGGGCTCGATGAAGGCGATGTCCAGGTCGTCCCGTCCTGCGACGCGCTTATCCGGCGCTGTGCGGGCGTCATCGGCGAACGCGATCTCGTATTGGTGAAGGGCTCGCGCTTCGTCGGGCTCGATCGTTTCGTGGAAGAGGTGTGCGCCGATGCTCGGTAACCCTGCCTATCCCACCTATCAGGTGTTCCTTGCCATTCTCGTCTCCGCGCTCATCGCGGGGCTCGTCATGCCCTTGTGGATCCGCCTGCTCAAGATCGACGGCATCGGCCAACAGATCCGTGCCGACGGCCCGCAGTCGCATCTGGTGAAGGCCGGTACCCCCACCATGGGCGGCGTCATCATCCTTTTGGCCGTGTGCCTGACCTGCCTGGTCATGGGCAAGCCCACCACAGAGCTGTTGCTGGCCGTCGGAGCGATGCTGGCAACCGGCGCCCTGGGTTTGTTCGACGACGTGACCAAGGTCGTGCAGAAGCGCTCGCTCGGCCTGACGCCCGCGGGCAAGATGATCGGCCTCACCGTCATCGTGCTCGTGTTCTTCGTCATCGCCGTTAACTTCTGCGACGTCGATGCGGCGATCCGCTTCCCCGGAGGCTTCGCCATCGATTTGGGTGTGCTCACCTCGACGTTCGCTTTTGGCGATGTGGTCATCAGGATTCCGTGGCTCTATCTCGTGTTCGTGTTCCTCTTGCTCGCGGGCATGTCCAACGCGGTCAACCTCACCGACGGCCTCGACGGTCTCGCCGGCGGCACGGTCATGATGGCCATGCTCGTCATGGCCGCCATCGGCTTCCTGCGTGGCGATGTCAATCTGGCCATCTTCTGCGCGGCCTGCGCCGGCGGTTGCATCGGCTTTTTGTGGTACAACGCCTATCCCGCCCAAATCTTCATGGGCGACACCGGCTCCCTTGCCTTGGGCGGGGCCCTGGCCGCTGTGGCCGTGCTCACGAACACGGAGGTCGTTTCGCTCGTCGTGGGCGCCCTGTTCATCGCCGAGACGCTTTCCGTCATGATCCAGGTCATCAGCTTCAAGGCCACGGGCAAGCGCGTCTTCCTCATGGCGCCCATCCACCATCACTTCGAGAAGAAGGGCTGGGCGGAGACGAAGGTCGTCATCCGCTTCTGGATCGTGTCCGCCGCATGCGGCGCACTCGGCCTCGCGCTCTTCTTCCAGCTCGGTTAGGAACGTCTATGCCCTTGCCGCAACAATTCACGCTGCTCATTCTCGGACAGGGCGGCACGGGTCTCGAGCTCGCGTCGTGGGCTTCGTCTCATCTGGGCGAGCGCGTGTCGTCCGTCACCGTGTATGGCGGGGCCTCGTCGGCCCCCACCGAGCGCACGCTCGCCCTCGAGGAGGCCGGCGTCGCGTTCGTCTACGGCACCGAGGAAGTCGCCGGCACGTTTGATATCTGCGTCGCGAGCCCGGGCATATCCGAGTTCGGCGAGTTCTTCCGCAGCGCCCGCGCCGCGAGCTCCCAGATCATGGGTGAGCCCGAGTTCGCATGGCTGCTGTCGCCAGAGCGCTGGTGCGCGATCACCGGCACCAACGGCAAGACGACGGTCACGAGCCTGACCGCGGCGCTGCTGCGCGCTTCGGGGCTCGGCGGCGTCGCGGTCGGCAACATCGGCCTCGCCCCCATCCACGAGGTGGACCGGCGCGGGGAGGGGGAGTGGTTCGTCGCCGAACTCTCAAGCTACCAGCTTGCCACGACCAGGGCGTTCCGGCCCCGCGTCGCGGTGCTGCTGAACCTCTCGCCCGATCATCTCGCCTGGCATCGCTCGCACGAGAACTACGCCTTGGCGAAGATCCGCATGTTCCGCAACATGGACGATTCCGATATCGCCATCGTCAACGTCGAGGACGGGGGTCTCGCCCCCTACCTCGAGCGTATCTGCGTGCCCGGGCGCCGCGTCCTGCATCTCGGGTTGACCGATGACGGCGCCGCCGACGCCGCGTTCGTGCGCGACGGAGTGCTCACGGTCCGCATGGCGGGCGACGAGCATGCGCTCGTCGGCGTTGACGAGCTGCGTATCGTGGGTGCTCACAATGTGATCGACGCGCTCGCGGCTTCGGCCGCGGCGCTCGCGTGCGGTGCCTCCATTGCGGGTGTTCGCTCGGGTCTCCGGGAGTTCAAGCCCCTTCCTCACCGCCTCGAGCCCGTCGATGTGGTCGACGGCGTGCGCTACGTGAACGATTCCAAGGCCACCAACACCGATGCGGTCCTCACCGCGCTCAGGGCCTTTGCCGGTAAACGCATCGTGTTGCTGCTGGGCGGCTACGACAAGGGCACGCCACTCGCGGATTTCATGGCCGAGGTCGCCTCTCGGGCCGCTTGCGTGGTCTGCTTCGGTGGGGCGCGCGAGCGCCTGCGCGACGCCATCATGGATGCTCCCGGTGCGGCGGACGTCGATATCGCCGAGGCCGATGACCTGCGCGACGCGGTCGACGTGGCGCGTTCGCTCGCGCAATGCGGCGACACGGTCCTGCTTTCACCTGCTTGCGCGTCGTTTGACGAGTTCTCGGGTTTTGAGGAGCGTGGCGAGGCGTTTCGTTCATATGTGGCCGACCTGGCCGCCCTGTCTGAGGCGGAGGCCTAGGAATCGTGTGGTTCTCTAAAAACAAGGAAAGCGCTCCGGAGTCCGGGCCATCGCCCGCCGGCGCGCCCTCGACATCCCGACCCAAGACGCACCGTCGCGCCACGGCGACGAGCCATTCCGGCTGGGGAGAGAAGTACATCGCCGGCGTGCCCGCCCGCATCATGCGGCCCCGTCTGGTCTTCCTGTCCTGCCTCATCGCCATCTGCATGTTCGGCCTGCTCATGATCTACTCGGCCTCTTCCGTTGAGTCACTGCAGGAGAATGGCAGCTCGTGGTTTTTCCTGTACCGCCAAGCGATCTTCATGTTCATCGGCTTCGTCTTGTTTGCCGTGATCGGCGGCAGGCTGCTGCCGTGGCCGCTCTTTCGATCCCAGCTTGTCTGGTGGGTGTGGCTCGGCGTGTTGGCATTGCTCATCGCGGTGCTTTTCGTCGGTCGAGGTGCCGAGGAGTGGGGTGCTTCGCGTTGGATCGACCTCGGATTTTTCAACTTGCAGCCCGCTGAGGTCGCCAAACCGGTGATCATCGTCTTGACGGCCAAGATCTTCGCCGATTACTTCGAGGACGGCAGCATCGACGCCCGCACGTTTCTCGTCCAGATGCTCGTCATGCTCCCGCTCCCGCTGTTCCTGATCTTCAAAGAGCCTGATTTGGGCACGACGATCATCATCGCGCTGACTGTGTTCGCCATTGCGATCTTGTGCGGGCTGCCTTGGCGCGTCGTCGCGTTCGTCACCGTCGTCGCGTTTTTGCTCGGCGCCGCCGCCATCGTCGCCTCGCCGTACCGCGCCAAGCGCCTCCTCGCCTTCTTGGACCCGTGGAGCGATCCGTACGACACCGGCTACCAGGCGACGTTGGCCATCATGGCCTTCGCCTCGGGCGGCCTGTTCGGCCGCGGCATCGGCAACTCGACGATGAAATACCACTACCTGCCCGAGGCCCATAACGACTACATCCTCGCCATCATCGGCGAGGAGCTGGGTTTTGTGGGGACTGCCATCTTCGTGTTGGTGTTCGTCGCCATGATCATCGCCGCGTTCTACATCTGCCGTGAGGCGCCGACGCTTCACGCCCAGTTGCTGGCGAGCGGGTGCGCGATTATCCTCGCCGTGCAGTTTCTCATCAACGTTTTCGGCATCCTGGGCATCATGCCCATGACCGGTAAGCCGTTGCCGTTCGTGAGCTACGGCGGCTCGTCGATCATCGCCTCGCTCGTGCTCGCCGCGCTTATATTCCGCGTTTCGGTCGAGAGCAACGTCGAGACCGCGGCCGACCGCCGTCGTTCCGGCATGGCCGTGATGGGGGAGCGTTCCCCGCGCGCGTCCGGACGCCGTTTGGCCGGTGGGGGTGACGATGTGTCCGGTCACGTGGGTCGCAGCACCGCCGGCGAGGTGCGCGTTCGCCCGACTCGTCGCGGCGGCGCACCGTCTCGATCCGGGCGCACCGTCTCGAACCGGTCGTCGCTGAGCGTCTACGACGGCGGGCGGGGAGGACGCGGCGATGGTTCGCCGACTCGCCGGGAGTCGGGCGGCCCTGCGGGTGGCTACGGTCGTGTCGACCTCGGGTCGGACGCCGGTGAGCGACTTCGCCCTCGCCGGGAACGTCCACGTGTCGACTATCACGGCGTCACGGGCGGCGACGCCCCGCGCCGTTCGGGCGACGATCGCCCGCCCAGGGGGATGCGCGATCGGGAAAGGGGTCGTTATGACCGATAAGCGTCAACTCATCGTAGCCATTGCCGCGGGCGGCACTGCGGGCCACGTCAATCCGGCGTTGGCCCTCGCCGACGAGCTGCGCGGACGAGGGCATGAGGTGCATTTCTTCGGCGAGAGCCGTCGTCTGGAGGGCACGCTCGTGCCCAAGGAGGGATTCCCGTTCCATCCCGTCCACGTCACCGGCTTTGACCGTCGACGCCCCTGGACGCTCGCAACCGCGCTCGCGCATCTGTCTCATGAGGCGCACCGCCTGGTCGAGGAGTTCGGCTCGGGGGAGCTTCCCATGCCCGACGTCGTCATCGGCTTCGGCGCCTATCTTGAGCTTCCCCTCATGCGCGCTGCTGCCAAGCTGGGGATTCCAATCGCCTTGCACGAGCAGAACTCCGTGCCGGGGCTCGCGAACAAACGCACTGCCAAGTCCGCACGCCTCATCGCACTGGGACAGCCCGCGGCCGAGAACGTCATGCGCTCCTGCGCCGGGCGTTCCTGTCAGGTGGTCTTTACCGGGAACCCCGTCCGCTCGAGCGTGCTCGAGGGCGACCGGTCTCGTGGTCGCGTCGCGCTCGGTATCCCGCAGGACGCCACGGTCCTGCTCGTCTTCGGCGGTTCCCTCGGTGCCCGCCATGTCAACGAGCGCCTGGCCTCGCTCAAGAGCGAGCTGCTCGCCATCGAGGGCCTGCACGTGCTGCACTCCACGGGGAAAAATGGGTATGACGAGACGTTGCGGGCCCTCGACCTCACCGACGAAGAGGCCGCCCGGTGGCGCGTGATGCCCTACATCGACGATATGGGCGACACCCTTGCCGCCGCCGACCTCGTGGTCTCACGTGCCGGTGCCTCCTCGGTTGCCGAGATCGCCGCGCTTGCGGTCCCGTCCATCCTGGTTCCGTACCCGCTCGCGACGGCCGATCACCAGACCACCAATGCGCGCCTGCTGACCGATGCCGGCGCCGCGGCCAAGTTCTCCGATGACGACATCGACGGAGATGCCTTCCGTGACGAGCTGCTCGGATTGTTGAGAGATGGGTCGCGTCGCATCTCCATGCACGAGGCTGCGCGCGGGTTGGCGCAGTACAAGG
This sequence comes from Collinsella sp., assembly GCA_020025115.1. GTDB lineage: Bacteria > Actinomycetota > Coriobacteriia > Coriobacteriales > Coriobacteriaceae > Collinsella. The sequence continues at coordinate 5,859 of JAHHSP010000065.1, forward strand.
CGGCCGCAACGCTCGCCGACCTCCTCGAGGGGCTCGTGTAGGCGCGACGCCCGCATTTCGACTCATGTCGATGCCCGCGCGAAGGGATTGTGACCGCGCGTATCCGTCCGCGGGCGCGCCGACGATGGCGTATACTTGACGAGTTTATGTGTACGAAACGACGAGGAGCTGCCATGCCGTCCATCGCTGTCCCTGAGGCGACCACCGCCCCGACCTTCAAGAGCGCTCACTTCATCGGCGTCGGCGGAGCCGGCATGAGCGGCATCGCCCTCGTCTTGCATGAGCGCGGTTGCACGGTGACCGGTTCCGACCTCAAGACCTCCCGCTATATCCGCCAGCTCATTCGCGCGGGCGTTCCGATCCATGTCGGTCACGCCGCCTCGGTCATCGATGAGTTCCAGCCCGACGTCGTCGTCGTCTCGACCGCGATTCCCGAGACCAACCCCGAGCTCATGCGCGCCCGCGAACTCGGCATCCCCGTGTGGCATCGTGCCAAGATGCTCTCCGCGCTCGGCTGCGGTCGCACGACCGTTGCCTGCGCAGGCACCCACGGCAAGACGACCACGTCCTCCATGGTCGCCACCATGCTCGACCGTATGGAGCTCGATCCGAGCTTCTTGATCGGCGGTGTCGTGGAGGGATATGGCACCAACGGCAAAAACGGCGATGGAGAGCACTTCGTCGTCGAGGCCGATGAGTCCGACAGCTCCTTCCTCTATCTCGACCCGCATGTGGTCATCGTGACCAACATCGAGGCCGATCACATGGACCATTACGACTCCCTCGAGCAGATCGAGGAGACGTTTTGCACGTTCATGGGTCTCGTGGGCGAGGACGGTACGGTCATCGTCTGCGGTGAGGACCCTCGTCT
>JAHHSP010000066.1 GCA_020025115.1 Collinsella sp.
GTCGCGGGATGCATCGCCGGAGGGCATGAGGGGGTTGCAGGCGATGGGGCACAAGACGGGGGCTTCGGCGATGTGGGGCAGGTTCAAAAGTCCGCAGGAGGCCTCGGAAGCGCCTCCGCATGCGAGGATGATGGTCCGGGCAAACATCGTGCGCTCGATGCGATCGGTTGCCGCAAGCGCCTTGCGCGCATTGCGGATGCGGGCCTTCTCGTCGCGTCCGGGTTTGTGGGCGAGGGGCAGGCGCGCTTGGACGACCGTGAGCTCATGGGGGCCGGTCGGGTTCGCGAAGTGCCGTCTCGGTTCGGCGCAGGCCATGATGGCGACACCCTCGCGCCGACAGGCGTTGAGGAGCGCGTCGCGCACCGACTCCGCCCGACGGGTTATGGGGTACAGGCGACCCTCGCCCTCCTCTGCGGTCATGACGCCCACGCTCTCGAGGAATGCGGCGACCGCCCGCTCCGGCGCGGTGCCGAAGATTTCGCGCACGGTGTCGGGATGGCGGTAGCGGCGCGCCTCGAGACGGTTGTTCGAGACGTTGCAGCGCCCGTTGCCGGTTGCGAGGATGGAAAGGCCCGCCTCGACGTCGCGCTCCAGGATGCACGTGCGCGCCCCGGCGCGTGCCGCGGTGATGGCGGCGGCAAGTCCGCTCGCGCCCCCGCCGATGACGAGGACGTCGTAGATGTCCCCGCCGCCCTCCGCGGGGGAGGGCGGCGCGTCGCAGGGCATGGGCGCGGTGGCGGGGCGACCCATATCAGACGCCCGCATCGGGTTCGGGGGCCAGGTGTTCGGGGAGCGCCTCGACGCTGGCGATCGCCTCGGGCAGCAGGTCACCGGGCAGCTCGGTTTCGATGGCGCCGGCATCGCAGGCGGCGGCGAGCTCGGGCTTGATGGGGATGCGGCCGAGAATCGGCAGGTTGTACTGCTCGGCGACGGCGTCGAGCTTGCTGGTACCGAAGACCTCGATTCTCTTGCCGCAATCGGGGCACTCGACATAGGCCATGTTCTCGACGATGCCGAGGACGGGAACGTTCATCTTCTCCGCCATGTTCACGGCCTTGGCGACGATCATGGAGACCAGGTCCTGCGGGCTCGTGACGATGACGATGCCGTCGACGGGCAGCGACTGGAAGACGGTGAGCGCGACATCGGCGGTGCCGGGAGGCATGTCGACGAGCAGGTAGTCGAGCGGCCCCCAGGAGGTCTCGCTCCAGAACTGGCGGATGGCGCCGGCTATGACGGGGCCGCGCCACAAGACGGGGTCGGTCTCGTTTTTAAGCAGCAGGTTGCTCGACATGACCTTGATGCCGCGCTCGGAGATCTCGGGCAGCAACAGGTTGCCGAGGCCCATGGCGTGGCGGCCGCTCATGCCGAACATCTTGGGAATCGACGGCCCGGTGATATCCGCATCGAGGATGCCGACTTTGTGCCCGGCGCGGCCCAATTCGACGGCGAGGGTGCCGGTGACGAGGGACTTGCCCACGCCGCCCTTGCCGGACAGCACGGCGACAACGCGTTTGACCTCGGACAGGTTGTTTTCTTCAAATTCCTGCGGGGTAGTCTGACCACCCGCCGCGCTTGCATGCTCGCAGCTCATGGGCGCTTCCTTTCCTGTAGGTGGAACCCTTTCATTGTACCCTCGCCGAGCCGTCCGAACGGGGTCGGTCGATGTGCCCCCGGGGTTCGTGGCGCGCATGTGGCGCGCATCCGATGAATCCGGCGCCCGTCTGCCGAATCACGTCGACCCGCAGGGCGAATAACCGTTTTATCTTTGGGGGAGAACGGCTACGCTTGAAAAGATGGGCGCGAAAGAACGTGCGCGCCCCACGTCCGAAAGGAATATCCATGTTGCTCGAAGGCAAGAAAGCAATCATCACCGGCGGTACGCGCGGTATCGGCTACGCTATCGCCGCCCGCTTCATCGAGGAGGGCGCGACCGTGACCGTGTACGGCTCCCGCCAGGAGACCGCCGATAAGGCCGTCGAGCAGCTGCTCGCGTCCTATCCTGAGGCCAAGGTTTGGGGCCGCACCTGCGATCTTGCCGATCTTGATGCCGTGACCGAGTCCTTCCGTGCCGCTGCCGAGGACATGGGCGGCGTCGACACCATTGTCAACAACGCCGGCATCTCCCAGTCCGCCCCGTTGCTCGATTACACCGCCGATGACTGGAAGAAGGTCATGGACCTCAATGTCACCGCGGTCTTCAACGGCTGCCGCGCGGGCGCCCAGCTCATGGTCGAGGCCGGCCATGGCGGCACCATCACCACCACCAGCTCCATGGTCTCCAAGTACGGGCAGCCCTCGGGTTGTGGGTACCCCACCTCCAAGTACGCCGTCAACGGCCTCACGCAGAGCCTGTCCCGCGAGCTTGCCCCCAAGGGCATCCGCGTGAACGCCGTCGCCCCCGGCATCACCAAGACGGACATGGTCGCGGCTCTCCCCGAGAAGATGATCCAGCCGCTGATCGCCACCATCCCCCTGGGCCGCATCGGCGAGCCTGAGGACGTTGCCAACGCCTTCGTCTATCTTGCGAGCGACATGAGCTCCTATGTCACCGGTGCGGTCATCCCCGTCGACGGCGCCGCCCGCAGCTAGGCGCACGCCACAACCTGCGAGCACCTCGGCGGCCCGGGATTCGTCCCGGGCCGCTTTTGACATCCATCGCCCATGTCCGGGCCGAGCGACCCGGGAGCGGTTTTCCCTCGGCGCCGCGAAAACGCCCTGCAAAGATGCGCTTGGGTGCGGGCGATGGGTTGGGAGCGCGCATAAGCGAACAAGGCGTGCAGGAACGGTGGGCTCCCAATGGGCGAACAGACGTGCGCCGAGACGGCGGTACACTAAGGGACTGGACGCGGCCGCGTCCATGAGCCATATTCGATTCCGCGTCAGATAAGGACCGTCCATGTCTGATTCCTCCATCGTCATCAAAGGCGCCCGTGAACACAACCTGCAGGATATCGACGTCGAGATCCCGCGCGATCAGCTCGTCGTCATTACCGGTCTGTCCGGTTCCGGCAAATCAAGCCTCGCCTTCGACACCATCTACGCCGAGGGTCAGCGCCGCTATGTCGAGAGCCTCTCGAGTTACGCCCGCCAGTTCCTCGGCCAGATGGACAAGCCCGACCTCGACTCGATCGACGGGTTGTCTCCGGCGGTCTCCATCGACCAGAAGACCACGTCCAAGAACCCTCGCTCCACGGTCGGCACCGTCACCGAGATTTACGATTACCTGAGGTTGCTCTATGCGCGCATCGGCGTGCCCCACTGCCCCGAGTGCGGCCGTGAAATCGAGCGCCAGACGACCGACCAGGTCGCCGACAAGATCCTCTCCGCCGGCCAGGGGCGTCGCGCCTTCGTGCTCGCTCCGGTGGTGCAGGGGCGCAAAGGCGAGTTCGTCAAGCTCCTCGAAGACCTGCGGGCCGAGGGCTTCTCACGTGTGCGCATCGATGGCGAGGTCCGCGGCCTGGACGAGACCATCGAGCTCGATAAGAAGTTCAAGCACACCATCGAGGTCGTAGTCGACCGCATCGTGATCCGTGAGACGAGTCTCGGCCGTATCGCCGAGGCCGTCGAGCAGGCAACCAAGCTCGCGCATGGCAACGTGAGCGTGTACCTGCTGCCCGAGCGCGACGCGCCCGAAGGTGCCGAGGGCGACCTGCTCACGTACTCGCTCGCCCTCGCCTGTCCCGAGCACGGCCACTCCATCGATGATCTGCAGCCGCGCGACTTCTCCTTCAACGCCCCCTACGGCGCCTGCCCGGAGTGCGACGGCCTGGGCTTCAAGAAGGTCGTGGACGCCGAGGCCCTTATCGAGGACCCGAACCTCTCCATCGAGGAGGGCGTGTTCGGTGGGTTCTTCGGCAAGTCGAACTACTACCCGCAGATCTTCCGCGCCCTGTGCATTCACCTCAAGGTCGATCCGGCCACGCCGTGGAAGGACCTACCCGCCCGGGTGCGAAAGATCTTCCTCGACGGCATGGGCGACAAGAAGATGCGCGTCGATTACAAGACGCAAGATGGACGCGACACGCATTGGTTCACCAAGTACGCCGGCGTGCGCAACATCCTGTACGAGCGCTATGTCGAGACGACGAACGAGAACACCAAGGCCAAGCTCGAGCGCTATATCCGCGAGGAGCCCTGCTCGACGTGTCGCGGCGCCCGCCTTCGCCCCGAGATGCTCGCCGTCACGGTTGGCGGCAAGTCCATTCACGAGGTCTGCTGCATGAGTTGCCGCGAGTCTCTCGCGTTCTTCGATGCCCTCGAGCTTGGCGAGCGCGAGGCGTTCATCGGGCGCGCCATCGTCAAGGAGATCGGCGAGCGCTTGCGTTTCCTGGTGGATGTCGGCTTGGGTTATCTCACGCTCGATCGCGCCTCTGCGACGCTCTCCGGCGGCGAGGCCCAACGCATCCGCCTGGCGACCCAGATCGGCGCCGGTCTCATGGGCGTGCTCTACATCTTGGACGAGCCCTCCATCGGCTTGCACCAGCGCGATAACGAGCGGCTCATCGCCACGCTCGAGCGGTTGCGGGATTTGGGCAACACCGTGATCGTCGTCGAGCATGATGAGGATACGATCCGCGCGGCCGATTACGTGGTCGACATGGGGCCGGGCGCCGGCGAGCGCGGGGGCAAGGTCGTATGCGCCGGGACGGCAGAGCAGCTCATGGCCTGCCCCGATTCGCTCACGGGTGCTTACCTATCCGGCCGTTGCATGGTGCGCCTGCCCGAGGAGCGCCGCAACCCCGGTCGCGGGGCGCTCAAGATCACGGGCGCAAAGGCCAACAACTTGCATAACGTCTCCGCCGAAATCGAATTCGGCACCCTCACCGTGGTGACCGGGGTCTCGGGATCGGGCAAGAGCTCTCTGGTGACCGATACCATCGCCCCGGCCCTCACCAACGCCGTGCAAAACTCGACGCGCGTCGTGGGTCCATACAAGAAGATCGAGGGGATCGAGCAGATCGACAAGGTCATCGACATCGACCAGAGCCCGATCGGCCGCACGCCCCGTTCCAATCCGGCGACCTACATCGGCCTGTGGGATGACCTGCGCGCGCTATTTGCGAGCGTGCCCGAGTCCAAGGCGCGTGGCTACTCGCCGGGTCGCTTTTCCTTCAATGTTCCCGGCGGTCGCTGCGAGGCTTGCAAGGGCGACGGTCAAATCAAAATCGAGATGCACTTCCTTCCCGACATCTACGTGCCGTGCGAGGTGTGCGGCGGCAGGCGCTACAACCGCGAGACACTCGAGGTGCGGTACCGCAACAAGACCATCGCCGATGTCCTCGACATGTCCGTGACCGAGGCCCTGGCATTTTTCGGCAATATCCCGCAGATCAAGCGCAAGCTGCAGACCCTCTACGACGTTGGCTTGGGCTATGTGCGCCTTGGGCAGCCGGCGACGACGCTGTCCGGTGGCGAGGCCCAGCGCGTGAAGCTCGCCAAGGAGCTTCACCGCAAGCAGACGGGCAAGACGTTCTACATCTTGGACGAGCCCACCACGGGCTTGCACTTCGAAGACGTGCGCCAGCTGGTGGATGTGCTGCAGCGCCTGGTGGACGCGGGCAACACGGTTCTCGTCATCGAGCATAACCTCGACGTGATCAAGGTCGCCGACCGTATCATCGACCTCGGCCCCGAGGGCGGTGACGGCGGCGGTCGCATCGTGGTGTCGGGCACGCCCGAGAAGGTCGCTGCATGTAAGAAGAGTTATACCGGCAAGTTCTTGGCGCCCCTGCTTGAGCGCGACCGAAAGCGGATGGCTGAGTCCCATGGCTAGGGCACCCAAGGTTCAAAAGACGAACGCGATGCGCGAGTTGGAGCGCGAGGGCGTGCCGTATGTCCTTCACGTGTACGAGGATGATGGCGGGCAGACCCGCGGCCTGGGCGAGGCGATCGTCGCGCAGCTGGGGGAGGACCCGGGGCAGGGCTTCAAGACGCTCGTGACGGTGGCGCCCTCGGGCAACCATGTGGTGTGCTGCGTCCCGGTGGCCGAGGAGCTCGACTTCAAGGCCGCGGCGAAGGTGGCGGGGGAGAAATCGCTCGAGATGCTGCCCGCCAAGCAGTTGACCGCGGTGACCGGGTATGTGCGCGGCGGTTGTTCGCCCATCGGGTTGAAGCGTGCGCTCCCGGTCATTTTCGATGAGACGTGTTGGTTGTATGATGCGGTCTACATTTCCGGCGGACGTCGCGGCATTCAGCTCGAAGTGCCGGTTGAACCGCTGTTGACCTGCTTGAACGCTCTCACGGCGGATATTTGCCGGAGGTAGGGCCCCGCTTGCACCTGTGAAGCTATTCTGCCGCACGACGGCTCTGGGTGGTGATTGCGGGTCGGGGTTGGTATCCTTGATGCACCCGAACACGTTAGGACGTGACATGAAGTTCAAACGCACCACAGTCATCGCCACGGCTTGCCTACTTTCCGCGACACTCTCGGTTTCCGGAGTCCCCGCGATCGCGTTCGCAGAGCCGGCCGACGTGCTCCAGCAGCGCGTCAACGACGCATACGCGACCCTTCAGACCTACACCATGGAGCTCGAGCGCGCCAGCAGCCAGCTCGCCACGGTGAAGGACGATCTCGCCACCGTTCAGGGGCA
>JAHHSP010000067.1 GCA_020025115.1 Collinsella sp.
CTGGTAAACCGTCGACAGGCCGTAGAAGGCGGAGTCGGCATCACGGCCCAGGACGATGATGCGATTCGCGGAGCCGTTCTCGGCGGGGAGAAGCGCGATGAGGTTCGCATCGGTTTTCTCGAACAAGCCAGCGTCATAGGACAGCTTCTCGGCATCCACGAGCTGCTCGACGTAGGCGTCGACCTGCTCACCCGAACCCTTGATGCCGACCAGCACCGCGGTGCCGCTCGTCGGAACGGTATCCGAGCTCTTGACGTTCTTGGCCTTGAGCTTGACCGCCTCCTCAAGGCGCGCCTCGGTCTCGGCATCGATGCCGTCCTCTACGACCGTGGTCACGTTGTCGGAAAACTCAACCGAGCCCTCCTGGTAAACGACCTTCTGAGGTGTTGGAAAGATTTGGTACTCGCCCTCCTGGGCGTACGCCCCGACGGGCGTCAACAGCGTCCCCACGCAGGCCGCTGCCGTTACGGCGAGCGCGGCGATCCTACAACGCGTACTTTGCTTCATCCTGCCTCCTCGATTGGATGACGTGACCCCCATGCACCTCGTCGGTGCATTCCGACGGCCCCTTTCAAAATATTTAGCATAGCTGTGAGATGGGTTGTCGCTTCCACCGAAGCGGCGGACGTTCGATATCGTCGGTAGACGGTCAACCGTTTCATCAGTCGTCATTTCGCTGCAAGGCCGATGGCCCGAGCGGGATGGCGATAAAAACGGGGCGCGGCCATACCTCGTCCGCGTCCCGTCCCATCTATATATGTCATTGCCCACGTTGCGCCGAGCGCATGCGACGGGCACCCCCCTACAGCACGGTCATGCTGAAGGAGAAGTCGCGGGTCTCGCCCGGAGCGATGACGGTCATGTTGCGCTTGTGCTCGAACACGTCATCCTCACTGGTGAGGGTCGCATGGCCGGTCCAAGGCTCGAGGGCCACGAACGGGGCATCGCCCAAGGCGGACCAGATGCCGATGTACTTGAAATCGGGGAAGTCGATGCGCACGCCGCGACCGCTCTTGGTGCCCCGCAGGGTAAGCGTGTTGCCGGGAACGTCCGTGAGCATGACGGCGTCGTTGGCGAACAGCTCGTGACTGACGGGCAGCACATCCGCGTTCTCCACGGGCGTGGTGCTCTCGTCGAACGTGAGCAGGCCGCCCTCGGCGATGGTGGGGGCAACGCAGCTCCACGGCTCGGAGAACTCGATCGCGTACTCGTCGAACGTCTCGCCCTCGGCATCGGGAGCGGGGACGTTGAACGCGGGGTGGCCTCCCACGGAGAAGGGCATGTCGGCGGTACCCGTGTTGGTGACGGAGAAGGTCTGGGTAAGCGTGGCCGCGCCTGTGATGGCGTACGTCATATTGAGCTTGAACTCATACGGATACGCCTCGAGCGTATCGGGCGAACTGGCGAACTCGAAGGTCACCGCGGAGCCGTCCTCCGCGACCTTGGCGACACGGTGCTCGTTGATACGCGCGAGCCCGTGACGCGGCATGCGGCACGTACCCTGGGCGCTCTCCGCCTCATCGCCGCGCAGGGAGCCGACGATGGGGAACAACACGGGGGCGTGCTTGCCCCAAAACGCCGGATCCGCCTGCCACAGGTACTCGCGGCCGTCGAGGGCAAGACTCGTGAGTTCGGCGCCTTTAGAACTGACGGTGGCGGTGAGACCGCCCTTGGAGATGGTCACATTCGACATGACGAAACCTTTCGGCCGAAGATGGAGACGCGCGGGGCGCCCATGATGAACAGCGCCTTCGCGCCATCGCTCATCCCATTATCCCCCGTTTTGCCTCGACATGCGACGGATACGTTGCCATTTGGTTCTATATTGTTCGGTACCTTGACTATCGGCTCGGCCACTCGTACCCTCGAGTGGATGAAATCGAGAGTAGGAGGAACGGACATGGAAACACCCTCACCCAGAGCGATCTGCCAAGCCATGAGCAGCATCGAGTCACCCGAGGCGCAGCGGGACGAGACGATCGTGCGCGCCAAGCGCATTCTCAAGGGCCTCGGCTTCTGCGGTCACTACATGCATTTCCACGGAGGCGGCCGATCTGGTCAAATTCCCATCCTGTGCATGCTCGACCGTTGCGGAGGGACGCTCTCTCAGCAGGAACTCGGCATGCGCTTCGAACTCAAGCCCGGCTCGCTCTCCGAGATTCTCTCAAAAATGGAAACGGCCGGCCTGATCGAGCGCACGCGCGACACCAAGGACCGCCGCCAGCTGTTCGTCCACCTCACCGACGGGGGCACGCGGCTCGCCCGTCTCGAACACGAGAAGCGCGAGCGCTTCCACCGCAACGCCTTCACCGCTCTGACCGACGAGGAGCAGGAACAGCTCGCCGAAATGCTTGAGAAAATTCGCGTCACCTGGGAGGAATTTGATGATTAAAACCCTCGCGTCATCCGTTCGCGATTACAAGCTGCCGTCCGTCGCCACTCCGGTCCTGGTGCTGTGCGAGGTCGCCTGCGAGATGGCGATTCCCTTCGTCACGGCCAACCTCATCGACACCATCAAAGACGGTGCGCAGATCGCGCAGATCATGCCCACGGCCGGCGTGCTCGTGGGCCTCGCACTCGTCTCGCTGCTCTTCGGCGCGACAGCGGGCATCACCTGCAGCTACGCAAGCTGCGGCTTTGCCAAGAACCTGCGCCACGACTTGTTCTACAAGATCCAGACCTTCTCGTTCGCCAACATCGACCGCTTCTCGAGCTCGTCGCTCGTGACGCGCCTCACCACCGACGTCACCAATGTGCAGCAGGCGTTCATGCTCATCATCCGCATCGCCGTGCGCGCCCCGCTCGTCCTGGTGTTCGCCTTTGCCATGGCCTACGCCATGGGGGGCTATATCTCCTTCGTCTACCTGGCGATGATCCCACTGCTCGGCGGCGGTTTGGGATTCATCATCCACAAGGTCGGGCCGATCTTCACCCGCGTGTTCCACAAGTATGATGCGCTCAACGAGTCGGTCGAGGAGAACGTCACCGGCATGCGCGTGGTCAAAAGCTACGTGCGCGAGGACTACGAGAAGGAGAAGTTCGCCCGCGCCGCCGAGGATGTGCGCATCGACTTCACGCGTGCCGAGAAGCTGCTCGCCTTCAACAACCCGATGATGAACCTGTGCGTCAACGGCGCCTTCGTCGTCATTATCTACCTGGGTTCAAAGCTCATCATCACCAGCCAGGGCACGCTATTCGACGTGGGCCAGCTCTCCTCCACCTTCACCTACGGCTTCCAGATCCTCATGAGCCTCATGCAGCTCTCCATGATCTTCGTGATGGTCACCATGTCCGAGGAGAGCGCCAACCGTATCGTCGAGGTCTTGAACGCCGAGCCCACCATAACGAACCCCGATGAGGCCGCGACCGAGATCGCGGATGGCTCGATCGACTTCGATCACGTGAGCTTCAAATACTCCGAGCATGCCGAGCGCCAGGCACTCGACGACATCGACCTGCACATCGCGAGCGGCGAGACCATCGGCATCATCGGAGGAACCGGGTCGGCCAAGTCCACGCTCGTGAACCTCGTCGCCCGCCTGTACGACGTGACCGAGGGAACGGTGCGCGTGGGCGGACGCGACGTGCGCTCCTACGACCTCGATGCGCTGCGCCGCGAGGTGGCCATGGTGCTGCAAAAAAACGTCTTGTTCAGCGGCACCATTGCGGAGAACCTGCGCTGGGGTGACGAAAACGCCACCGACGAGGAGGTCCGCGCGGCGGCCCGCCTGGCATGTGCCGACGAATTCATCGACGGCCTCCCCAAAGGGTATGACACTTGGCTCGAGCAAGGCGGCTCAAACGTCTCTGGCGGGCAGAAGCAGCGCCTATGCATCGCCCGGGCATTGCTGCGCCGTCCCAAGATCTTGATCTTGGACGACTCCACAAGTGCCGTGGACACCAAGACCGATGCCAAGATCCGCGCCGGCCTCGCCGCCTACCTGCCTGAGGCCACCAAGCTCATCATCGCCCAACGCATCGCCTCCGTGCAGGACGCCGACCGCATCGTCGTCATGGAGGGCGGACGCATCGCCGCGATGGGCACGCACGAGGAGCTGCTCGCAACCTCCGAGATATACCGCGAGACGTTCACCTCGCAAAACAAGATGGGCGAAGTCGACGATGGCGCCCCGAACGCCGGCGACGATGCGGCCGAGACGAACGGGCCCGGCGACGCCGGACGGCGAGCCGACGAAGAAATTGCCCACGCGTTCGAAACCACGATGCAGGAAGGAGGTGAGGCTCATGAGTAACCCGACCAACGACACGCGCGCCAAGGGATCCAAGCCCGGCACGCTCAAGCGCCTCGTCAAGATGCTCTTCTCGTTCTACCCGGTACTGCTTCCGCTGGTCATGCTCGGCGTGGTGCTGTGCGCCCTCATCAACTCCATCGGGTCGCTCTTCCTGCAGAAGGCCCTCGAGATCATCTCGACCTCCTGGCAGACCGGCGACTGGGCCGCCGCGCGTCCGCAGATCCTGGGTCTTGTGACCACCCTCGCCGTCGTATACATCATCGGCAACCTGTCCTCGCTGTTCTGGAACCGCTACATGGGCGTCGTCACTCAGGGCGCGCTCATGAAGCTCCGCGAGAAGATGTTCAACCACATGCAGGACCTACCGATCCGCTACTTCGACGCCAATCAGCGCGGCGACATCATGTCGCACTACACCAACGATATCGACACGCTGCGCCAGATGATCTCGCAGTCGCTGCCGAACCTGGTCATGACCATCATCGTTTTGACCACGGTGTTCAGCATCATGCTGTATTTCTCGGTATGGATGTGCCTGGTCATCGCCGTCGGCGTGCTGTGCATGTTCGCCCTCACCAAGGTGCTCGGATCCAACTCCGCCAGGTTCTTCATCGCGCAGCAGCGCGAACTCGGCGCGGTCGAGGGCCACATCGAGGAGATCATGGGCGGCCAGAAAGTCGTGAAGGCGTTCTGCCACGAAGCGGCCACAGAGGCCGATTTCGACGAGCGCAACGAGCGCCTCTTCGAGGTATCTCAGAAGGCGAACATGTTCGCCAACATCCTCATGCCCGTCCTCATGAACCTCGGCAACCTCATCTACGTGATGGTGGCCCTGTCCGGCGGCGTGTTCCTCGCGCTCGGCGTTCCCAATCTCTCCATCTCCGGCCTGCCGCTGTCCATCGCCGTGGTGGTGCCGTTCCTCAACATGACCAAGCAGTTCTGCGGCCAGATCGGCCAGATCTCCCAGCAGATCAACGCCGTGGTCATGGGCCTGGCGGGAGCTGAGCGCATCTTCTCCCTGCTCGACGAGGATCCCGAGGCCGACGAAGGATACGTCACGCTCGTAAACGCACAAGTCAACCCCGACACCTGGCAGATCGAGGAGGCGAGCCACCATACCGGCCTGTGGGCCTGGAAGCACCCGCACCGTGCGGACGGCACCGTGACCTATGAGCCCCTGCGCGGCGACGTGCAGATGGACGATGTCGATTTTGGCTACACCCCGGACCACGAGGTGCTGCACGGCGTTTCCGTGTACGCAAAACCCGGCCAGAAAATCGCCTTTGTGGGCGCCACCGGGGCGGGAAAGACGACGATCACCAACCTCATCAACCGCTTCTACGACATCGCCGACGGCAAAATCCGCTATGACGGCATCAACGTGAACAAGATCTGCAAATCCGACCTGCGGCGCTCGCTCGGCATGGTGCTTCAGGACGTCAACCTGTTCACCGGCACCGTGATGGACAACATCCGCTACGGCAACCTCGAGGCCTCCGATGAGGAGTGCATCCACGCCGCCGAACTCGCGGGCGCCGATGACTTCATCCGCCGCCTGCCCGATGGTTACGCCACCATGCTCACCGGCAACGGCTCTCAACTTTCCCAAGGGCAGCGCCAGCTCATCTCCATCGCCCGCGCCGCAGTTGCCGATCCGCCGGCGATGATCTTGGATGAGGCGACGAGCTCCATCGACACGCGCACCGAGGCCATCGTGCAACGCGGCATGGACGCACTCATGCAGGGGCGCACGACCTTCGTGATCGCCCATCGCCTGAGCACCGTGCGCAACGCCGATCTGATCATCTGCCTCGATCACGGACGCGTGATCGAGCGCGGAACGCATGACGAGCTCATCGCCAAGCGCGGTTACTACTATCAGCTCTACACCGGCGCGTTCGAACTCGAGTAGCCTTGCCTTTCCGGGCGGGATGTGCGGCGTCGAGAGACGCGCATGTCCCGCCACGGAGATCCCACCCGGCCTGCTCGGCACGGGCTGAGGGGATGGAAATGCCCCGCTCGCCTGCGCCGATCCCCCGCATCACGTTTGCCGGGGCCCCAGCCACTTGGCTACTCGTCAGCCTTGCGCTCGCGCTGCTCGAGGGCCCGCTCAAGGGCCTCGATATCGGCCTGGGTGCGCTTGGATTTACGCCAAAGGGAAAAGACGAAGGCGAACAGGGTGAGCAAGATGCCCACATACGCGGCGAGCACATAAGGGGCGGCGGGCAGCACGGTCGAGTAGACCTCGGAGAGAATCGGATCCATTTAGTCCTCCCTAGACGGGGCAAGTGGGGCATCGCCCGTGTGGGCGGCGG
>JAHHSP010000068.1 GCA_020025115.1 Collinsella sp.
GAGATGTCGTGGCCGGGGGGGGGTATGCTTCAGTGCGCCCTTGTGCCGCGGTGCGCCCTTGTGCTGCGGTGTGACCGTAGACCGTCGCGCGGACATCCGCCGGCATGTATGCCTCGGTGCGCCTTTATCCCGAGGTGTGGGACCTTATGCGGTGATGAATTGCGGCAGGGCGAGGTCGTGCTTATCGCGAGGAACCTGCTCAACTTCCTGCTCGGCGAATGCGACACCCAAGAGCAGGCAGTCTTCGCGCAGCTGGGGCAGATAGCGGTCGTACGTGCCGCGTCCGTATCCAAGGCGGTTGCCTTTTGCGTCGAACGCGACGGCGGGGACGATCACAAGGTCGATTTCCGACGGGGGCACGACGGGGAAGCGCGTGTCGTCCTTGGGTGGAACACTGCCCTTCACGCGCGAGGGGATGAAGCGCCGCGTGGCCCCAGCGCGCGTGCTGGTGAGAGTTTGATGCTCCTCGGTGACTGCTGGGCCCCACGCTTTGCGCGGATCCACGATGAACGGAACGTTGCCTCCGAGGTAATTGTTGCAGGAGACGGAGCGCATGCACATGGCGCCGGATGCGGCGTTGGGGATCATGCACGGGAATACGATGCGGTATCCGTAAGCGTAGGCACCGCGGATGAAGCGGTCGAGGTCGACTTCGTAGCGGAGCGCGGCGTACACGGCCAGCGTGGGGGCCTGTCCGTTCCTGCCCTTGATGCCGCTGGAGCGAAGCTCCTCGATGAGGCGGTTGCAGATCTCACGCGATTTGTTGGAGCGAGCCGAGGGGCGCAGCTCTTGACGCGTCATGAGCGCGGCGCGGCGCACGTCCGCCTTGCGTTCGAGAATGGCCTCGGCGGTTTTGCCTCGCGTGCTTGCGGTCGTGGATGCGGCATCGGTCTTGTTCGTTTGCTTTGCAGTTGCCATGGCGCAATTCCTCTCAACGTCTCATCGTTTCATTCTACCGCGCGAGCGACGGGCTTTGCGATGCCGCTGCGTTACCGCGAGATTCCGCTCCGCGCTCGCTTCCCTGCCCGTCATCGCCATCCTATTCGGCATCGCCATCGC
Source organism: Collinsella sp. (assembly GCA_020025115.1). Taxonomy (GTDB): domain Bacteria; phylum Actinomycetota; class Coriobacteriia; order Coriobacteriales; family Coriobacteriaceae; genus Collinsella. Next base: position 1,060 of record JAHHSP010000068.1, read on the forward strand.
CCCGCATGAGTTCGACGATGTTCCAGTTCATCCCACTCGCCTCGATCGCCTCTCGTCCGGCAAACACGCAGATGGGTGCCTCGCGTGCAATGCGCGAGATGTCCGCCGCCAAGTCTCGCAGGGCGTCGGGCGTGGACTCGAGCATCTGCTGCCGGCGCTCGGCGCGCATGTTGCCTGGCGTTTTGCAAAAGTACTCGGCGTTGCGGCGCTTGGTGAGCGCATAGGGTTTGAGCGGGGCATCCATACCCGAGACGCAACTCACGATGAAGCCCTCGAATGTGGCGGCGTCGGGCTCGAACGAGGCGAGCCAGTCGCCCGCGGCTTCGATGCGGGCGAGGGAGGGATCGATGGCGGGATCTCGGTAGGTGTAAAAACTTGCATGGCGCGGGCTGGGGGAGCGGAAACCGCAGCCGTAGGCCCCGCCCTTCACGCGAATCTCGTTCCACAGGTAACCGTACGAAAGCGCGTTGGACGCGACGCTCCAAGTGCCGTCCGTCTCGATTCCGAGCGTGCGCGGGTCGCAGGCGCGGGCGAGGTAGGTGACGTCGCTGGGAATGACGAAGGCCTCGTGCTTATCCTCGGGCCAAGGCACATAGAGCTCCTTGGCTGCCGAGGTGCGGGGGCTAAGGCCCAGGTTGCCGGCAGCATCCCAGTAGCGGCGATAGTCCTCGTCGCTTCCGGTGAAGCTCGAGACGGTGCCCGTCGAGGTGAAGATGCGGCTCTGCAGCTCGCGCAGGGTCTTGCACAGCCCCTCCTTGCGGTCGTCGAAGTTGTCGAGCAGGTCGCGCAGGAACAGGTAGAAGTCAACGCCCGAAAGCTGCTGGGTGAGCACGGCGGCCGGTGAGCTGTAAGACATGGCACGGGCGAGCGCGGCGTTGTGGCCGTTCATGAGGAAGCCCTGTTCCATGCCGATGCGCGTCTGCATGAGGACGTCGCGCATGCGCTCGGTATCCTCAAAGACCGTCTCGGACCACACCTCGCGCGGGATGGTCGCGAGCGCGTCCATCTTCTCGGACAGCGCGCCGGCCGACACGAGCAGACGCGGGTGCGCGAGTTTCCAGTTGGGCTGCGTGGCTACTTCGGTGGTGAACGAGAGGAAGCCGAGGTTGGCGCACACGTAGCTGTCGAGTTCGCCGGCGCTCATTCGCTCGGTGGCGAGTTGGTTCATGAGGCGCGTGAGCACGGTCACATATGGCAGTTCGGCAAAGGAGAGATGGGAGAGGTCGAAGTAGGTAAGCGCATAGGCGAGCTGGTGGGTGGGCAGGTCGTGGCGCAGGCAGGGGATGGGCGTCTGCTTGTCGATGGCGAGCTGCGGCTCTGGACGGGCGGGGCCGATGTCGCCCACGTGCAGGCGCGGCAGGGTTTTGCGGGCCTCGGGGGTATCCTCGGCCTCCTGACGCTCACGCAGCGCGGCGACGTCTTCGACGATGCGCTGCAGGTCGGATTCATCCATGGCCGCCTTGGCTGCGGAGAGCTCGGCGTCCTCCGCGCGCGAAGTCGCGGCGTCATCGGCCGCGGGGACGAGCTCGACGAGGGCGCGGTGGGTGCTCTCGAGGACGAGCTCGCGCAGCAGGTCCTCGAAGTAGGTGCCGTCGAGTTCGCGGTTGAGCTCCTCGTAGATGGGGCCGTACTCGAGGCCGCGCGTGGCCGCCTCGTCGCTGTCGTCATAGAGCCAGGTGCCGAGCGCGTCGCAGGCGAGCGCGACGCCATCGGCATAGCCGTAATCGCGCTGGCGCAAGTCGAACTCTTCGTTGGCGAGGACGGCCGCAAGGCGCTCGCGCGGGATGCCCTTCTCGACCAGGCGACGGCACTCGTCCTCGATCACGCGACGGAACTCATGCGCGGCTTCGGGCTTTGCGTTCTGCAAGATGATGAGCGCGTACGGTTGCAAAAGGTCGCCGGAGGTGTAGCTCACCACGTTACCGCCCAGACCGGCGGCGAGTATGGATTTCTTCACGGGGGCCTCGTTGGTGCCCATGAGCGCGTCGATGAGGACATCGGCGGCCACAAGGCGCTTGCGGTCGGCCGCATCGCCGATCACATAGGCCATGCCCACCAGCGCGTTGTCCGGCGTGGTGGCCATTTCGACGCGCTCGTAATCACAGACGAGGGGGGCTTGGGGTACGAGCGGGTTGGGCTCGCCTATCGTCGCCGCGCCGTCGACCGCGCGGGGGTCGTTCGGCGTATCGGTGCCGGCATCGCGGGCGGCCTTCAGCAAGCGAGCGCGTTCGGCCTCGTCGCGCAGGCGGGCTCCATCGCCCAGGTAACGCTCGTCCAAGAAAGCGAGTTCACGCTCGACCACTACGTTGCCGTAGAGCACGATATAGCTGTTCGCGAGGTTGTAGTGACGCGCATGGGTGTCGAGGAACTGCTCGTAGGTGAGCTGCGGGATGGCGCGCGGATCGCCGCCCGACTCGCAGGCGTAGGCGGTGTCGGGGAACAGCTCGCGGTTGATGGCGTCGTCGAGGACGCTCATCGGGTCGGAGAGCGCACCTTTCATCTCGTTGAATACCACGCCGTTGTAGCGCAGGGTGCCAGCTGCAAGCGGTGCGCCCTCGGGGACGTCGAGCTCGTAGTGCCAGCCCTCCTGTTCGAAGATCGCCCGCTTGGCGTAGATGGCGGGGTTGAGCACCGCGTCCATATACACGTCCATGAGGTTGAGGAGGTCCTGCTCGTTGGTGGACGCGACGGGGTAGACGGTTTTATCGGGATAGGTCATGGCGTTCAGGAACGTTTGCATGGAGCTCTTGATGAGGTCCACGAAGGGCTCTTTCACCGGGAATTTCGCAGAGCCGCACAGCACCGAGTGCTCGAGGATGTGAAACACGCCGGTGTCGTCGGCGGGGGGCGTCTTGAATGCGATGGAGAACGCTTTGTTCTCGTCTTCGCAGGCCAGGTAGAGCAGGCGGGCGCCGGATGCATGATGGTGCAGGACATAGGCATCGGCATCGAGTTCGGGAAGCGTTTTTTTGCTGCTGACGGTGAAGCCGGAGATGGTCGATCCGAGTGGCAGGGTGGTTGCGGCGCGCTCGCGCGCGGGGGTTGATTGATTCATGGAGGCTCCTTTATGGAGGTTGATTGCTGCGCCCAGTATACCCACTCGCTCGCCGCCCGCCACTTGCGGTATGGTTGAGCAAATTGGGAACGATGGGAGAGCGCATGACGAGCAGGGAGCCGGAATCGATCGACGGTGGCGACGGACGCACGGATCCGCCGCTGTCCATCACGCCGGGCGACGATGCGGACGCCGCATCGCGTGCCGAGCGACGCGGCGTCCGCGCGCGGGTGAATGACCGCGCCCATCGCCGTTTGCTGCTCGGTGTGGCCGCGACCCTGCTCGGCGGAATCTTCTGGGGCTTTTCGGGAACTTCTGCCAGCTACCTCTTTGACCATTATCAAGTCGATACCGTTTGGCTGCTCAGTATCCGTCAGCTGCTCGCCGGTGCGATGTTCATGGTCGTCATCCTATTGTTCGATCGGGCGCGGCTCGTGCAGCTGCTCAAGACCCCGCGCCATCTGGCGGTCATGGCGGTGTTCACCGTGTTTGGCGTGTTTGGGAACTCGTTTTCCTACCTGCTTGCCATCAGGCTCACCAACGCGGGCACGGCGACCGTCATGCAGTGCCTGCAGCTGGTGATCATCATGGTGTACACCTGCGTGACGGCGCGCCGCAGGCCCCGTCGACGTGAGCTCGCGGGACTGGTCTTGGCTTTTGCGGGGGCGTTTCTCATTGCGACGGGCGGCGATCCCTCCACGCTCGTCATTCCCCCCGAGGGACTTGCCATGGGGCTCGTGTCGGCCCTTGGGGCGGCCTGCATGTCGGTGGTTCCCGCCAAGATCCTGCCGGTTTACGGTTCCTCCATCGTCACGGGGACGGCCATGTTCGCCTCGGGCCTTGCCATTTCGCTGTTCGTGCGTCCATGGGAAAGCGTCCCGGCGTTCGACGCCTCCGGTTGGGTCGCTCTCGCCGTGCTGATCGTGATCGGTTCCTTCCTGGCGTATAACTTGTATATGCAGGGCGTCAAGGACATAGGCGGCGTGCGCGCGAGCTTGATCGGCACGATCGAGCCAGTTTCGGCCACGGTCACGAGCGCGCTCGTGCTGGGCACCGTATTCGCGCCGACCGATCTGGTTGGTTTTGCGTTGATCATCGCCATGGTCTTTCTCACCGTGTAGGGGGGATGGGCGCGGCGCCCACCCGATTCATGTTTCCACAATGCGAATAACTCCATCTCTTGCTCAGTCCGCGGACGCATGTAGGTCCGCGGACTGTAGACGGTAGGTTTTGGTCGGCAAACGTCATTCATCCAATCAAAATTACGCTCTCCATGCGTTTGGTTAGACAAATGATTATATGCATCTATAATGACCATAACGACCTAGAGGAGGGGTGATGAATCAGATAATTTTGGCATCACACGGCGGTTTCGCGGAGGGCGCACGCGATACGTTGTCCATGGTCTTGGGCGATGTATCCAATGTTCACGTCGTTACGCTCAGACGAGATGACAAAGAGCCCATCACTGCGAAGCTCGAGGAGCTCGTCGAATCCTTCGATGCGGGGGATGACGTTTACGTCTGCACGGACATGATGGGGTCGAGCGTGAACAATTCCGCTGCCGAGTTCATGAAGCGGACGGACAGGGTGACGGTTGTGAGTGGGGTGAACATGCCACTCGTGCTCGCGCTCGCGGTTTCGGGTGGGCATGTCGACGAGACACAGCTCACGGATATCGTCCAGGAGGCTCGTGCGGGGCTCGATAACTTCCGGGCGTCGATTCCGATGATGGTGGAGGTCCCCGTCAAGAAAAAGATGATTTCGAGCAACGGCGGAAAAGCCCAAATCGTTTTGGCACGTCTGGATTATCGATTGCTTCACGGACAGGTCGTCTTTTCCTGGGTGAACACCGTCGGTGCGACTCGAATCATCGTTGTAGATAACGAAGCAGCCAGCGACGAGATTAAAAAGGGAGCCCTCAAGTTGGCCAAACCCGCTGGAGTGTATCTCAATGTCTTCACGGTTGAGAAGGCTCTGTCGAAGATGGAGAAACTCAACACGCTTGGCGAGAAGGTCATGTTTGTCTTCGGCAACGTGCAGGAAATGTTTGAGTTTGTGAGTGCATATAAGATTCCCGAGCTCAATTTTGGTGCGGCCGCAAATCATGACGGAGCGAATCCCGTTGGAGGGAAGGACAGCTCGGTTTTCCTCGATGCATCGGAAAGGGCAACTGCTCAGAAGATCCTTGACCTCGGTATTGCCATTTACGAGCAGCAGACGCCGACTCAACCCCGGACCGACATTTATTCGTTTTAGCTTTCAGCAACAGCCTCGCGGTGCGGGGAAATGCAATCTATCTGAAGGGAGAAGGCCATGGATACGTTTGTGAGCGCATTGCTCGT
>JAHHSP010000069.1 GCA_020025115.1 Collinsella sp.
ATCAAGGAGCATCTGACGCAGCTCGCCCGCGGCATCGACGAGGGCTCCAACTGCATCGGCTATCATCTGTGGACGTTCATCGACTGCTGGCGCTGGCTGAACGGGCACAAGAACCGCTACGGGTTGGTCGAGCTCGACCGCGATACGCAGCAGCGCCGCGTCAAGAAGAGCGGCCGTTGGTACAAGCAGCTCGCCGAGGCCCACGGTTTTTAGGGCACCGCGCGGCCCGGGCGACGCCCGCCCGGGCCGTTTATGAGGAGGGGTAATGAAGGTACAGGTCAAGATGGGCGTGTCGGCCGAGGGGCTGTTCGACAGCATCGCCTCGTCCGTGCTCTACGACGCGGAGCAGGCGCGTGGCAAGAAGGTTCCCGCCAAGAAGCTCAAAGCCGGGTTCTCCTATCAGAAGACCCTTGGCTCCAAACTCGGCGGTACCCAGCACGTGACGACTAAGATCACCGAGTTCGAGCCCCCGTATCGCTATGAGGCGTCGATCGTGTCGTCTCAGGGCGTCAACACCGTTCGCTATGAGATCGAGCCGACGTCCGATGGCCGTGCGGTCAGCGTATGCTACGAGGAGACCTATGCGGGCGATAAGGCCCTGAACGATCTCAACGGCAAGCTCATGGGGGCCTTGTACAGTCCCTTCGCGAAACGAAAGATCAAAAAGCGCCTGCGTGACATGGAAACGTATATAAAGGAGCAAGAGGCCCATATCCGTCAGGACGACCCGGATCGGGTTGGGGCCGAGGACGCGGCGGATCATGCCGCAGAGAGCGAGTGACGATATGGAAGACATGAACAAGATCGATATGGCGTGTTTCGAGATCATCGCCAACGTCGGCTCGGCGCGCAGCTGCTTCATCGAGGCCATCGACCTGGCCGGCGAGGGCAAGATCGAGGAGGCCGAGGCCCGTATCGCCGAGGGCGAGCAGTTCTTCCTGGTCGGCCATGCCAAGCATGGCGAGATGATCGCGCAGGAGGCCGCCGGTGAGCACATCGATCCGAGCATCATCCTCATTCACGCGGAGGACCAGCTCATGAGCGCCGAAACCTTCAAGATCCTTGCCGGCAAGTTCATCGACCTCGCCAAGCGTCAAGCCTAAGGGGCGCTCGATAGGCCCTGCCAGGGCCTTTGCGCCGGTTGATTCGAAGTTCGCCCGCCAGATGGGGACGGCCCCATTTTTCGAAAACCCCTCCGCCTTGTCCGGATTCGCGAGCCCTAGGAAACCCCGATGATCGAGGGGAGCCAGGTGATGTCCTCTTCGACGTAGGCGGTCTTCCCCGATCCCGTGCGCCCCTGCTCGATCATCGAGAGTATCTCAGAGGCCGCCATCGACCCGATCTCGATGGAGGGAGGGCAGACGGTGGTGATGCTGGGGTGGAAATAGGTCTTGGTATCCAGATAGTCATAACAGGCGAAGGAGATGTCGCGCCCAATGTGCAGGCCGAGTTCCATCAACGCCTGCTGCGCCCCGCGCCCGCGGCCGTAGTTGAGGGCGAAAATGCAATCGACTCCGTCTTCGCGCACGAGCCGCATCATGTCCCGGTAGCCGCATTCGCGCGAGTATCCGCCGATGCGCACGACGGCGTTCCCGCGTGGAAGCCCCGCCTCGTCGAACCCATCGAGGACACCGCCGAGACGCTCGCGCGAGACGTAGTCGTCCTGCGTGGCCGCAAGCACGCCTATCCGTTCGTGGCCGGCGGCTATCATGCGCCGGGTCACATCGCGCGAGCCGCGCCTGCTGGCCGAGAGAATGTTATCCACGCAAGGGTAGGGGAGGGGGTTCGAGACGGCGATCACGGGCACCCCGCAATGCTCGATGAGGTCCTCGGCATGCTCATCTTCGATGGGCTCGCACAAGATAATCCCGTCGACCCGGCGGTCGATCAGGTTCTCCAGCTTGCGCACGAACGTGTCGCGGTCCTCGCGAAAGCCGCTCAGGATGATGCTGTAATCGTTGAGCTCCATCTCGCGCTCGACCTGGGCGACCATGCTTACGGCGAAATGGTTGAGCATGTTGTTGATGAGCAGTCCGATCGCCATGCTGCGATTGGAGCGCAGGCTGCGCGCCAGGTAATTGCTCCGGTATCCCAGCTCGCGGATGGCAGATTCGACGCGCTCCCGGTTGGCGGCTTTGAGATGATGACCGTTGAGGTAGCGCGAGACGGTCCCGGCAGAGACTCCCGCGCGCTTGGCGACTTCTTGGATCGTGGACACGACGACACTCCGACTTGAGTAGCTTTCGGAAGGCTATTTTACGCGAGCCGCTTCGGGTGGATCGGCGCTTGCGGTCCGTTTGCGACCATAGACGAAAAAATCCCATATAACGCTTGAAAATGGGGAACTTTCAACGTAACCTAATGAACCGTGAATGTTTATAGTTCACGTCAGTATCTGTCGGCCCCCGAGATTGTTCCAAACGGTGCGCGCGCGCTGGCGGCTTGACCGCTCTTTGCAAGCAACCATCTGCAGGTCAGGTAATCGGGGCCCCGTAGTTCGAAAGGGGTCCACCTTTGAGTGAGATTCAGAACTCGTCCATCTTCTCCCTCGACGACGTCGATACCGAGGAGATGAACAACCTCATCGACAACTCCATCACCGATTTCGATGAGGGCGACCTGGTCAACGGCACCGTTGTGAAGATCGAGCGCGACGAGGTCCTCGTCGACATCGGCTTCAAGTCCGAGGGCGTCATCCCCGTCCGCGAGCTCTCCATCCGCAAGGATGCCAACCCCGCCGACCTCGTGGCGCTGGGCGACTCCATCGAGGCGCTCGTGCTCCAGAAGGAGGACAAGGACGGTCGTCTGGTTCTCTCCAAGAAGCGCGCCGAGTACGAGCGTGCCTGGAACCGCATCGAGGAGAAGTTCAACGCCGGCGAGAACGTTGAGGGCGAGGTCATCGAGGTCGTCAAGGGCGGTCTCATCCTCGACATCGGCCTGCGCGGCTTCCTGCCCGCTTCCCTCGTCGACCTTCGCCGCGTGAAGGACCTCACCTCCTACCTCGGCACCCGCATCGAGGCTCGCGTCATCGAGATGGATCGCAACCGCAACAACGTCGTGCTCTCCCGCCGCGTTGTCCTCGAGGAGTCCCGCAAGGCCGAGCGCTCCGAGATCCTCTCCAAGCTCAAGAGCGGCATGCGCCTCAAGGGCACCGTTTCCTCCATCGTGGACTTCGGCGCCTTCGTGGATCTGGGCGGCATCGACGGCCTCATCCACATCTCCGAGCTCTCTTGGAACCACGTCAACCACCCCTCCGAGGTCGTCAAGGTCGGCCAGGAGGTCGAGGTCGAGGTGCTCGACGTCGATCTGAACCGCGAGCGCATCTCCCTCGGTCTCAAGCAGACCACCGAGGATCCGTGGCGTGCCCTGGTCAAGAAGTACCCCGTGGGCGCCATCGTCGAGGGCACCGTCACCAAGCTCGTGCCCTTCGGCGCGTTCGTCGACCTCGGTGACGGCATCGAGGGTCTCGTGCACATCTCCGAGATGGCCAACAAGCACGTGGATCAGCCTGCCCAGGTCACCGCTGTGGGCTCCAAGGTCCAGGTCAAGGTCATGGAGATCGACCTCGACCGTCGTCGCATCTCCCTGTCCATGAAGTCCGCTGCCGAGACCCTCGGCATCGAGATCGAGGTCACCCCGCTCGAGGGTGAGGAGAAGGCCGAGGACGCCGAGTAAATCTCCGGCATAACGCCTTTGAACCTCAGGTTCGCTGCAGGCCCCGACGCTTGTGCGTCGGGGCCTTTTTCAAGGAGTGTGAAAATGAACAACGATCTCGTCTCCCGTGTCGACGCATATGTGGAGGACGTTTGGGAGGATGTCGTCGCCGATATCGCCTCCCTCGTTTCCCATCCCTCGATCGCGGACGCTTCGCTCGCTCAAGATGGTGCCCCGTTCGGCCCCGAGGTGCGTTCAGCTCTCGATCGCGCTCTGTCCATCGCTCAGCGCCTGGGTTATCAGGTGAGTGACGATGCGGGGTATGTGGGTATGGCCGACATTCCGGGCGAGCGCGAGGAGCAACTCGCCACCATCGCGCACGTCGATGTCGTCCCCGCCGGCCCCGGTTGGGCCACCGACCCGTTTTCCATGGAGCGTCGCGAGGGCTGGCTGCTCGGTCGCGGTGTGATCGACGCCAAGGGCCCCGCCGTCCTGTCGCTTTACGCAGGCGCGTTCTTCCTGCGTGAGAAGATCGCTCCGCGCTACACGTTCCGTGCGCTCCTCGGCTGTGACGAGGAGGTGGGCATGACCGACGTCAAACACTACCTGGCCGGCCATGAGCAACCGCTGTTCCTCTTCACCCCCGATGCCGAGTTCCCGGTGTGCAACGCCGAGAAGGGCTGCTTTGGCGGCACGTTCAAGAGCGCGAGGATCGAGAACGGCGTCATACGCTCTTGGGCCGGAGCCGAGGCGACCAACGCCATCCCCAGCCAGTCCGAGTGCGTCATCGCCGTGCCCCTGTCCGATCTTCCCGCTCCACAGGCCAATGCGGGCCGCATCGCGCTCGAGGAGGCCGGCGAGGGCCGCACGCGCATCTTCGCCCAGGGAATCGGCGGACACGCCTCCCTGCCCGAGGGCACGATCAACGCCATCGCGCTCGTGGTGGGTTATCTGCGTGAGGTGATGGATATACGGCCCGGCCTGTTCGATCCGGCGGAGTGCTCCTTCCTCGATCTGCTTTCCGTGGTGCATGACGGCACGGCGGGGGAGGGTTTGGGCATCGCCGCCGAGAGTGATGCCTTTGGCGCCCTTACTTGCAACGCTGGTACGGTCGAGGTGGCGGACGGACATATCCTCCAGACCATCGACGTCCGTTATCCCGATTCCACCACCGCCGATGAGATGGTCATGATCTGCGGTGCCCATGCGTCTCGATATGAAGCCGAGTTCATCGCCGGCCGCGCCAAGGAACCTTTCAGCGTCTCCGCGGACAGCCCGGCGGTCCGCGCACTGCTCAATACGTATCGCGAGGTCACAGGCAAGCCCGCAGAGCCCTTCTCCATGGGCGGCGGCACGTATGCGCGCAACTTCGAGAGCGCCGTCTCGTTTGGCCCCGAGGATAACGGCCTGGAGCTCCCCGCGTGGGCGGGCAGCATGCACGGCCCGAACGAGGCCGCCAACGAGCAGCTCCTGCGCGACGCCCTCAAGATGTACATCATCGCGCTCGTGCGTCTGAACGAATTGGAGTTCTAGCATGGAAGCCCCGAATATCTGGGAACAGCTCTTCTATATCGCGATCATCGCGGTGTCCATGGTGTTCGGCGGGCATCTGTACCGTAAACGCCATGATGTCCCGAGCGTCAAGAAGGCGGACCAGCCCACCAAGAAGAAGCGCCCGAAAAAGAAGCGCTAGGGCGTTGAGCGGTTGGAATGTGAGCTGCTCGGAAGAAGCGTCATATTCCGCAGAAGGCGGTGTCACGGTCGAGCGCGGCACCGCCTTTTCATGGCAGGTTGTCAACAGCGCCAATATCGAGGCTGTTGGTCTGTGGTTTTACACCGCATACCGATCTGATGGGAGTCCTATCCTCGAACCGCATTGAAATTGATGGCGTTCTAAATCAAGTTGCGCGCTGCAGAATGGCTCGATTATCGGAGGCATCATGCATAGTTGTGCTTTATTGTATAAGCAGGGATATAGGGTCACTTCCGCCAACGCCTTGAATAACAATGGTCATGCGATGGCGGTCGTCGGCTACCTTACTTTGAAAAACGACTATACCGGCGCGAGCTATAACGCTCTGACGGTGTGCGATGGATGGGACGCTGAGCTGGAGATTCTTTCATATGATGTCACTCCATATCGTTCTCATGCCAGTGTATTTTGCCACGGGGGCTAGGATTGTGATGAGACGTGGCTGCTGTGACGTCGCACTGTTTCTTGTCGTATGTGCCGCGATCGCTGTTGGCTGGGTCGTCCGGCGGGTCGCAAATTACAGAATTCCCCTTAATGGGCCCGGCGTGATTCGGGATTACATAGAAGAACACGGGCTTCCAAAGGATTTCGATACTCCAAGGTACGTGCTTCCCTGAGATTCTTCTCCTATTTCCAAGGAGATAGTTGCACGGTGAGCGGACAGGCACATTGATCGGGCGTCTCAGGGGTTCCATCTGCATTGCGGGGTGACTGGGAGGGATATTGGGTGCGCGGGGAATCGGGAATGACTGACAGAGCTTAATCGAGAGGGGCTCGCTGCGATGTAAGCCGCTTGTAAGGCGGGTCAAAACGCGTGGTAATGGTCAGTCAGAGTGCCGTAAGAGACGGCGAACGAGGGCAGATGGGCGGCGAGCGCGCGGTATTGTGCTTGCCGTACGACGGATGGGGCCCGAACGCGCCTCATGGGGATGAAGATGGGCCCCGTTTCCGTCCGGCGCTAAATCGCGCCGATGTTGCTCTCGAAGGGAGAACCATGTTCGATTATTCCTGCTCTCGTCGCTCCTTCCT
>JAHHSP010000007.1 GCA_020025115.1 Collinsella sp.
GTTGAGGTTCTTGAGCTCCGTTTTAGTTCCCAACCCCGTCTCCCCGCGACGACGCAGGCTCACATTGCCGTCGCAGCGCATGGATCCCTTCTCCATCGAGCAATCGGAGATGCCGATGGTGAGGAAGATGCGGCGAAGCTTCTCCATGAACAGGCGGGCCTCCTCGGGTGTGCGCAAGTCGGGCTCCGTGACGAGCTCGATGAGCGGGGTGCCGCAGCGGTTGTAATCCACAAGGCTCTCCGATGCGCCGCCGATGCGGCCCTCTTCGCCACCGACGTGCACCATCTTGGCAGCGTCCTCTTCCATGTGGATGCGCAGGATGCGGATGGGAACGGTGTAGGAGCCGTCCGCGCTTCGCTCTGGCACGGCGAGGGCGGCCGCATCGTAGGGGTTCATACCTGCGAGCGCGGCGTCGGAAACCTCCGAACCCTCGGGCAGCCCCTCGGCCATCTGGCGAGACAGCCCCCCGGCGTTCGCGCTCGCACTCGCCAGGCTCCTGGCCTCATTCTCGCCGAACGCACACTCGGGGCGCTCGGCGGCGCCGCGGCCCGAGACCTCGAGGTCCAGGCGTCCGTGCATGCAAAACGCAACGGGGCCCTGGGTGGTCTGGAAGTTCTTGGCCATATCGGGATAGAAGTAATGCTTGCGGTAGAACATCGAGCGCTTTTTGATCTCGCAGTTCGTGGCGAGCCCCGCCTTCACGATACTTTCGATGGCTCGGCGATTGGGCACGGGCAGAGCCCCGGGCATCCCGAGGCACACGGGGCACACATGCGTGTTCGGCGCATCGTCATGGCTGAGCTTGCAGCCGCAGAACATCTTGGTCTCGAGCGTCGTGAGCTCGGTGTGGATCTCGAGACCGATGACGGCCTCCCAATCCTTCAGGACCTCGCTGAGCTCCTTCATGCGAGCTCACCTCCCTTCTCGGCGAATGCGGGGGCGACGGGCAGGACCGAAGCCGTCCCCGCCTCGGTCACGGCGCGTTCCACCGCGCGGGCAAAGGACAGCAAGCGCGCGTCGTCGAACGGCCTGCCGACCAGCTGGGCCGCAACGGGCATACCCGAATCTTCGCCCAAGCCCATCGGCACCGTGACGCCGCCGTTGCCGGCGATGTTGATGGAGATGGTGAAAAGATCGGACAGGTACATCTGGGTGGGATCGGACAACTCCCCGAACTTGAAAGCGGCCGTCGGGCTCGCGGGCATGAGAATCGCGTCAACCCGCTCGAACGCGCGGGTATAGTCGGCGGTGATGAGCGTGCGCGCCTTCTGTGCGGCGAAGTAGTACTTGTCGTACACGCCCGAAGACAACAGATAGGCGCCGAGCAATTGACGGCGCTTGGCCTCGGTGCCAAAACCATGTGCGCGGCTCTTCGCGCTCCGCTCGGCCAAATTCGCGCAACCGGGCTCCTGGTATCCATAGCGGACGCCGTCGAAACGGGCGAGATTGGAAAACGCCTCCGCGGGCCCGATCACATAATAGGCGGCGATCGCCGCGTCGAGGTGCGGCAGATCGATCTCGACAAGCTCGGCGCCCTGGTCGGCGAGCGAGCGGGCGGCACGCTCCACGGCGCGCTTCACCTCGGGCGCAAGGCCCTCGGCCTCCATGAACGCCGGAACGATGCCCACGCGCCGGCCCTCGACCCCGTCCTCGAGGTGCGCGGCGAACGAGGCCTCGACATCCCGGCTCGTGCCGTCGAGCACATCGCGGCCACCGGACACAAGCGCATCCAGCGAAAGCGCGACATCGGCGGTCGTGCGGGCGAACGGGCCGACTTGATCGAGGGATGACCCAAATGCCACCACGCCGTACCGCGACACGGTCCCATATGTGGGCTTCATGCCCACCACGCCGCATAGCGCAGCGGGCTGTCGGATGGAGCCGCCGGTGTCCGAGCCCAGAGAGAGCGTGGCCATGCCCGCGGCAACCGCCGCGGCCGAACCGCCGGAGGAGCCACCGGGGACGCGCTCGAGGTCCCACGGGTTGTTCGTGCGGTGAAACGCCGAGCTCTCCGTGGAGGAGCCGAACGCGAACTCGTCCATATTGACCTTGCCCACCGGCACGCAGCCCGCGTCGAGCATGCGCCGCACGCAGCTGGCGGTATAGGGGCTCTCATTCGTCTCGAGCATACGGGAAGCGCACGTGGTGCGCGTTCCCATAAGATTCATGTTGTCTTTGACGGCAAGCGGGACGCCCGAGAGCGAGGGCATCTCCTCGCCGGCGGCCCGACGGGCATCGAGCTTGGCGGCGGCGGCGAGGGCGAGCTCGGGCGTCACCTGTAAAAACGCCTGGACCTGAGCGTCGCGCGACTCGATGGCGTCCAATGCGGCCCGCGCGACCTCCACGGCGGAGAAATCGCCCGAGGCGACCCCGGAGGCTATCTGGGCGGCGGTGAGGGAGTCGAGGTTCAAGGACATCAGCGCTCGCCTCCCAGGATGGAGGGTACGAGGAACTGGCCGTCGCGCTGGGACCCGGCGTTGGCGAGTGCCTCATCCGTAGACAAGGCGCGCGCGGCGTCGGGCACGTCGGGGCGCATGACGTTGGTCGCCCCACCCATGGGGTGGAACGTGGGTTCCACATCCTCGGAGGCGTAGCGCAAGATCGGCTCGAGCATGTCTACCGCATCGTTGAGATACGCGGTCATCTCGGCAAGCTCCTCGGCATCCAGCGCGATCGTCGCATATTCCGCGATACCGCGCACATCATCCTCGGTGAGAGCCATCGGGTCTCCTTTCGACGGCGAACGTGCAATTGTTCCATTATAGACGTGCAAGGCACTCCACTTGCATGGAGCGCCTTGTTTATCCGATCGAACCGAGCAATCGCCGTGAGCCCTCCGAGGGCATGTCCGAGGCACGGGCCTCCTTAGAAGGCGAGCACCCCGCGCAGCGCAATCGCGCACGCCTCCTCATCGGGGCCCTCGATGCGCACGAAGAGCTCGTCGCCCCCGCGGGCGCACAGGCCCATGAGCCCCATGAGGTCCGCACCGGAAACCGATGTGGTGCCGCAAGTCACGGTGACTTCGCTCTCCCATTGCCGGACGGCGGCGCAAATCTGGGTGACGGGCCGGGCATGCAGCCCCTGGGCATCGGCTATGACATGCGAGAACTCGACCATGTCCCTTACCTCCCCCGAATGACCCCGGCGATGACATCGCCGGGGGCGACGGCGGTGCCGGGGGCGACGGCCATGTCGACTGCCTCGAAATCGGCGCTATTGGAGACGACGAGGATGACGCAGTCGTCGTAACCGGCCGCGGCGATCGCGGCGCGGTCCACCTTGAGCACGGGCTGCCCGGCGGCGACGGCATCTCCCTGGCTTACATAGGAGGTGAATCCCTCGCCTTGAAGGTTGACGGTATCGATCCCCACGTGCACGAGGACCTCGATGCCGGAATCGGACATGATCCCCACGGCATGGCCCATGACGACGGTGACTTTTCCGCAAACCGGGGAGTACACGATGTCGCCCTCGGGCCGCACGGCGCAGCCCTTACCGAGAACCTCACCGGAGAACACCGGGTCGGGAACCTCGGACAGGGCGATCGCCCTTCCGGCGACCGGGGAGCACAGCGAGTCGGCATCGAGCGCGACCGCGATGGGAGCCGGAACGGCCGGGGCTTCCCTTTTTTTGAAGATATCGAACATGCCCATGAGATTCTCCTTGCTGTTTCCGCGCGCGGCCTTGCCGCCGGGACCGTCGGATGCGCCGACAACGGGGCGCCCTTGCATCATCCACATAATACCCCGAGGCTAATCGAGGTCCTCGCCGTTGCTCTCGATGACCTTCTTGTACCAGTGGAAACTGTCTTTGCGGCGCCGCTCGAGCGTGCCGTTGCCGTCGTTGTCCTTATCGACGTAGATGAAGCCGTAGCGCTTCTTCATCTCGCCGGTCGAGGCCGAAACCAGGTCTATGCAGCCCCACATGGTATAACCCATGAGGTCCACGCCGTCCGCAATGGCCTCATCCATCTGCCTGATGTGACGGCGCAGGTAATCGATGCGATACGGATCGTGTATGGAGCCGTCCGGCTCGACCTCATCGACCGCGCCCAGACCGTTCTCCACGATCATGAGCGGAATCTGGTAACGGTCGTAGACCTCCTCCATGTAGTACTTGAGGCCCTCGGGGTCGATCGCCCATCCCCAGTCGCTCTTCTCGAGATAGGGGTTGCCGGCGCCGCCGAAGACATTGCCGCGCTCCCCTCCCTCGGGGTCGGCGGAGGCGGTGGAGCTCATGTAATAGCTGAAGGAATAGAAATCCACGGTCCCCGCCTTGAGCACGGCGGAGTCCTCGTCGCTCACCTCGACGGTCACGCCCTCGCGCTTCCACAGGGACGGCGCCCATGCCGGATAGGCTCCACGCACCTGGACGTCGCCGCAGTAGAAATTGCGCTCGCGCTGCTCGCGCTGCGCCTTCAAGACGTCAGCGGGATTACAGGTACGCGGGTAGGTGGCGTTGCCGGCGATCATGCAGCCCACTTTGTTTTCCGGGTCGATCTCGTGCGCCATGACCACGCACCTGGCGCTCGCCAGGAACTGGTTGTGCAGGGCGTCGAAACGCGCCTGGGGGTCATCCCAATCGCACGAGCCGAACGTCATGGGAACGTCATCGAGCCCATCGGGCACCATGCCGCCGCCCATCACACCGCCAAAACCGCCCATGAGCAGGCAGTTGATCTCGTTGAAGGTGAGCCAGTACCTCACCAGGCCCCGGTACTCGGTCATGACCGTGCGGGCGTACCTGAGGAAGAACTCGATGAGCTCGGGGTTTTTCCAACCGCCGTAATTCTTGGACAGGCCGTAGGGGAGCTCGTAGTGGGATAGGGTCACCATGGGCTCGATACCCTGATCGCGACACGCCTCGAACACCCGACGGTAGAACTCGATGCCGGCACGGTTGGGCTCGGCCTCGTCGCCCGCGGGGAAGATGCGGCTCCAGTTGATCGACATACGATAGCACTTGAACCCCATCTCGCCGAAGAGCTTGATATCGTCGAGATAGCGATGGTACATGTCCACGGCCTCATGGCTGGGGTAATGGCGTCCGGGCAGGACGCCGTCGGTGATGTGGCGCGATTCCGTCACCGTGCCTCCGGTCATGACATCCGGTACGCCGAGGCCCTTGCCGTCCTCGTCGTAGCCGCCCTCGCATTGATTGGCGGCCGTCGCGCCGCCCCAGAGGAAACCTTGTGGGAAATTGGCCATGATGTGCTCCTTCTTCTCAGAAAAGAGGTGCGCGGGCGTGCACCCGCGCACCTGTGGGGGCTTGGATTACTTCGCGGCGGGCTTGTACGTCGCGTACTCGAGCGCGAAGCCCACAAGGGCGCCCGCGAGGGAGGCGACGATGGCCCAGACCATGTGCATGACGCCTACGGTGCTCGTCGCGTCGATCGGCAGGAAGGACAGCCAGTTGAAGACGCCGAGGCCGCCCGACATGTACACCACGGCTCCGGTGAGTCCGATGATGAGGCCTCCCACGGCGGAGCCGATGCACGCGTTGACGAACGCCTTCTTGTCGGGCAGGGCGACGCCGTAGATGGCGGGCTCGGTCACGCCGAAGAAGAAGGAGGAGATGATGGCGGGCAGGCAGATGCCGCGGAAATTCTCATCCTTGTTCTTGAGGTACATGGCAAAGAGGACGGCGCCCAGGGAGAAGGAGTGGGCGATCATGGATCCGAGGATGTAGTCGTGGCCGAGGGTCGCGAGGTTCATGAGCGCGATGGGCATGAGGCTCCAGTGGAAGCCGAAGATGACGAGGCACATCCAGAAGGCCGCGACGATGGTGCAGCCGAGCACGGAACCGATGACCGGCAGGCCGAACAGCGCGGAGAAGGCCAGGGTCAGCAAGTTGGTGAACATCGTGGCTATGGGCCCGATCACCAGATAGCCGAGCGTGATGGAGACCACCATCACGACGAGCGGGGTGAAGAACATCTTGACGGATGCGGGCATCCACTTCTTGCACCAATGCTCGACCATGGAGCCGAACCAGACCATGAGGACGACCGGTATGACGGAGCTCGTGTACCCGGAGACGGGCATGATGATGGGGATGCCCAAAAACGTCGCGTACCAGGAGAACGTCCCGGCGAAGCCCAGGTCGACGCTGCCCACGACCTCACCGCCGGTGAGCGCGACCATGGTGGGATACACGAGCGCGAGGCCGATGGCCATGCCCGTGAACTCGTTCATCTTGAATTTCTTGGAGGCCGTGTACGCGAGAACGACCGGCAGGAAGTAGAACATCCCGTCGGCGACCGTGTAGAGGACGGTATACGCGCCGTCGTTGGCGAAGGCGGGCCAGAACTGCGTGATGGCGGCGAGGATGCCCTTCATGATACCGGCGGCCGCAAAGGTGCCGAGCATGGGCGCGAAGATGCCCGAGATCAGGTCGATGGCCTTCGCCGCGATACCCTTGGGGGCGGTGTCTGCCACGTCGGTCTCGCCGGTGGAGGCAAGGCCTCCGATCGCCACGACGGCATCGTAGACGTCCTCGACCTTGTTGCCCACGACGACCTGGTATTGGCCGTTGGCGCGCATGACCTTGATCACGCCCTCGAGCGCCTCGATCGCCTCGGTATCCGCCCGATCCTCGTCCTTGAGCTTGAAGCGCACGCGCGTGATGCAGTGCGCCACACTGCTGACGTTATCCCTGCCGCCCACGTTCTCCAAGATCGCGCGCGCAAGGTCGTCGTACTTTCCTGCCATATCCCAGTCCTTTCCCTTCGAGAAGACCGATGGTCCTGTCCTTATGCTCGTCACGGCGCCGGGCCCTTGGCGCACGTGACGGGACGGCGAATGGATGACGGCGGGCACCCGCCCGCCGTGCGTGGGGCGCTGCGGTGCCCATCGGGGCGCAGCGCCCTCGCGGCGCGGGCTCGCTAGCCTTGCCGCAAACGGTTGACGTGCATCATGAGATAGAGCATCTCCTCGTCGGAGCAGCTCCAGTTGTAATCGCGTTTGAGATACTCGTTGATCCCCTCCGCACAGCGATAGGCGTCGGGGAAATCGCGGGCGGCTTGGCGGAAAAGACCGGAATTCTCGGTCTCCTTGCAACCGCCGCGCATGAGGCGCCTGATGAGGAAGCGCAGGTGCGCCACGAAGCGGACGTACGCGTAGGATGTGCGGTCGAGCTCCTGCCCGAGCTGGCCCTCGATGATCTGCATGGCGTGCTCCAAGATGACGGTGCTCTTCATGACAAGATCCATATCCTGGACGCTGCCCATGCCATCGACCTCTGCGTTGACCAAATGCAAGGCGATGGAGGTCACCTCGCTGGCGGGCAGCTCCACCCCCAGGCGCTCGCGTACGACCTCGAGGCCGCGGCGCCCGATCTCGGTCTCGCGCGGGTATACGAACGCGACCTCGTGAGACAGGGGGTTCTCGATGGAGACTCCCTCGCCTGCGCGTTCGACGGCATACTGCAGATGGTCCGCAAGGCTCACGACCAGATTGCCCGCGAGCTTGCAATCGAGCTCCTCGTCCGCCAAGGCGACGATATCGGAGGCCGCGAGGAGGACGTCGTCGCCGATTCCCTCGAAACCCTCGACGAACCGCTCATCCACATCGAGAAACACGCGCTGGATGACGGATTCGTCCTCAAGCCGATAGGGCATCTCGTGAAAACCCACGCCCTTGCCAAAAACAACCACCTCTTCGCCCGCGTCGGTGGACGCGAGGGCGACGTTGTTGTTGATCTTTTTGAGGATAAGCATGAAAAAAACTCCCCAAACCATCTCTGCGCACGAACGGCGGCCATGAGGGCCTCCCGACACCGGTGCGCAAGTGATGCCTCCCGGAGAGTAACAACCTTGCAGCTGTGCATTATTTTAGGGATAGAGAGGACAAAATGCCCTCCGCAATCCGCGAACGGCGATATTCCGACGGTGAGCGGTAACGCGAAGCGCTCTTCACGCACCCCACGCCGCGCCCGAGACTCACACCCGTCGCTTCTCACGCACCCATTCGGCGATCTGCTCGACATGGTCCCACGAGGCGTCCTTGACAAGATCGATCACCGCCGAGGAGATCGTCACCGTGATGAGCGAGAACGCGATCTTCACCACCGGGATGTAGGTGAGCGAAAGGGCGAGGACCGAGAGGTCGGTGAACAGATAGCAGCGACCCACGCGCCATCCGGTGACCTTGGAGATCGAGAGGGCCAGCGCATCATCGCCACCGGCGGAAGCGCCCTGGCGAATCACCAGGCCCACGCCGATACCGACGAAAAGGGCGCCGAGCACCGAGGCCAGCAGCGGATCGCCCGAGAGGTCGGGCAGCATGTGGGGCAGACTCTCCCACAGGCGGTAGAAGCCCGCGACGGAGACGGTGGCCACGGCGGACCATCCCAAGAAGCCCCCACCCAAAACCCTGAGCGCCACGGCGTAGGACAGGCAGTCGAGCACCGGCGACACGATGGATGACGGGATCGCGAACCAATGGTTGCCGAACAGCACGAGGCCGATGATGCCGCCCTCGGTGATGCCGGTGACGTTGTGGATGTTGTGGACACCGAAGGTGAATATGGCCGATCCGACGAGGATGGTCGCGATGCGCTTGAAAAAGTCGCCCGGTCGTAGGCCGGCGATGAGAAGGCCCCCGTCGCGGCTGCGGCAGAGCGCGCCGCCCGCGCCCGAGCGCCCATCGTCATTCTCCATTGCCTGGTCTGTGCGGCGCTGCGTGTCCTCGCACGACATACGTATCACGTCTCCCCGGTGATCTATCGGTATTTTCAGCCTATCCGAGGATCCTCGATGCGACAAGCGCGGCGAAAGGGCGCGGGTGCGGCATGCACCCCTTCTCCATACCTTCGATTTTCCGATGCCGCGGTTCGGGTACCATAGGCTCATGAAACGGCCGACACCCCCTACGACCACCCGAAAGGCACGCATGACCCGCAACCTCCACGACGGCTTCGGCCGAGGCATCAACTATCTGCGGATCTCCGTGACCGATACGTGCAACTTCCGCTGCGTGTACTGCATGCCCAAGGAGGGCGTGCCCGCGCGCGCCCACGACGAGCTGCTCACGGCCGAGGAAATCGCCCGCTTCGTTCGCATCGCGGCGCGGGAGGGAATCGCCCGCGTGCGCCTGACGGGGGGCGAGCCGCTCGTCTCCCATCGCATCGTGCCGCTCATCGAGGAGATATCCTCGATTCCGGGCATCGAGGACATCTCCCTCACCACCAACGGCGCCCTGCTCCCGCGCATGGCCGCCAGCCTGCGCGAAGCGGGCCTCGACCGCGTCAACATCTCGCTGGACACGCTCGATCCCGCCCGCTTCTCCCAGATCACGCGGGTCGGCCGGGTCGAGCAGGCGCTCGCCGGCATCGACGCGGCCCTCGCGCACGGCCTTGACCCGGTCAAGATCAACACGGTCGTCGTGCGACGTATGGACCAAGACGTGCTCGACCTCGCGCGCCTCTCGATCGAGCGCCCGGTTCACGTGCGCTTCATCGAGTACATGCCCATCGGGCGCGGCGAGGCGCGCCAGGCGGCGGGCGGCGCCGCGCCCGATCCGCACCGCCGCGCGGATGCGCCCGGGGCCGCGGACCCGCTCGATCCCGACCTCTGGGGCGCCGGAGACGTGATCCCCTCGGACGAGCTGCGCGAGAGCATCTCCCAAAGGGCCCGTGACGCGGGCCTTCCGGCTTTGGAGCCCGTGCGGGGAGCAGGCCCCCTCGGTGCGGGCCCGGCGCATTACTGGACCTTTCCCGGAGCGGCCGGGACCGTCGGGTTCATATCCGCCATGTCGAATCATTTCTGCGAGTCGTGCAACCGGATGCGCCTCACCGCCGACGGCACGATCCGCCCCTGCCTTTTCTCCGATGTCGAATACAGCGTCCGCGAGGCCCTTCGCTCGCACGACGACGAGGCCGTGCGAGACATCTATCGCGAGGCGGTCGCGCGCAAGCCGCGCAGACACGACGACATCGACGGTACCCGGCGATTCATGTCCCAAATTGGAGGATGACCACCATGACCACGCACACCCCGGACAAACCCGAGCGCCCGCGCACCCTTGGCCGCGAGGTCCACGAGAGATACCCCGCCTCCGTCGTGGGCGAGGGAGGCGGACTCACCCTCGTCGAAGGGGGCGACCCGACATCGAACGGCGCCGCGGCATCGCCGGACCGGGGTGCGCGCGACGCCTACCGCGACGGGCTCACCCACGTCGATGAGCGCGGCGACGTCCGCATGGTCGATGTGGGCGGCAAGCAGGTCACGCAACGCCTCGCAATCGCAGAGGGGACCGTCCTCATGCACCCCGAGACACAGGCCATGGTCCTCGAGGACCGCGCCAAGAAGGGCGATGTCCTCGCCTGCGCACGCGTGGCCGGAATCATGGCCGCCAAGCGCGCGAGCGAGCTGATCCCCATGTGCCACCCCCTCAACCTCACCAAGGCGAAGGTGGATATCGAACCCGTCTCGTCCTCCGACGTCGCGGCGCCCGGCTGGGCCCCCGCGCGAGCAGATCGCCGCGTGGGCTTCCGCGTGCTCGCCACCTGCGGCGTGACCGGCGTCACCGGCATCGAGATGGAGGCGCTCACGGCCGCCTCGACCGCGTGCCTCACCATCTACGACATGTGCAAGGCCGTGGACCGCGGCATGGAGATCGTCGATGTGCGGTTGCTCCACAAGGAGGGCGGGCGCTCCGGCCTGTGGGAGCGCGGCGACGCGGGCCCGATTCGCGACGCGGCCGAGAGCGGCGCCGCCCGGACCGCCGCCGAGCGCCCCTCCCCTCTTCCCGGCGGCCCGCGCACGGGTGCGCCCGCGACCGCCGTCGCCTTCGTGGGGTACCAGAATGCGGGCAAGACCACGCTGGTGGAGAAAGTCATATCCCGCCTCACGCAGCGCGGGGTGCGCGTGGGATCCATCAAGCACCACGGTCACAAGGGGTTCGACATCGACCAACCCGGCAAGGACTCCTGGCGCCACGCCCAGGCCGGCAGCCGCCATGTGGGCCTCATCTCGCCCGACATGTACGCCGAGTACGCGCGGACGACCGACGAGGTTCCCGTCCTGGATATGATCACGCGCTATACCGACGTGGACACCGTGATCGTGGAGGGCTACAAGGCGGCCGGCCTGCCGAGCATCGTGGTCGCCCGCTCGGGCATCGATCGCATGCGCGGGCGCGACTCATTCGAGCTCATCGACGAGGACACGATCGCGGTCGCCTGCAACGATGTGGTGGCACGCGATTTTAACAACCGCGCCGTCAAGCGGGCCCGGGCCATGGCCGAGGAAGCCGGCCTGCCCTTTGACGAATCCGACGTGCGGCTCCCGCCGTTCCTCGACATCAACGACTCCGCGGCCATCGCGAGCTTCGTGTACGACTACGTGCAAAAGGCGCGCTGAGAAGCCTCGATCCGCCCGTCGGGGCACTACTCGATCGTCACGCGGCCGCGTTGGGAGCGCAGCGTCCGGAGGATATGCCTGGGCACGGCGTGGAACTCGCAGCGCCCGATGACGGCGCCGGCGGCCGCCTTGGCCTCGGGGGTGGCGTTGGCCGTGGCATACGAATGGCGAAACCGGCGCAGCATGACGAGGTCGTTGCCGCCGTCGCCGTACACGGCTATCTCGTCCTCCTCGATGCCGTAATAACGGCCGAGCCATGCGATCGAGGCCCCCTTGTCGCATTCCCTGTCCGTGATCTCGAACATCACGGGATCGAAGGGCGCGTTGACGACCGTATCGGCGTGCGCGGCCAAAAACGCCTTGAGCTCGCGCTCGAGCTCGTCGCTCGTCACGCGGCAGTTGATCTTGCACACGTCGTGGGAGAGGATCGAGTCGAGCGACTGGTCGAAGAACTGCTCCTCGTGCGCCCCGCCCCGGGCGCGCATACCGCGCATCACGATTCGCCGAAACACGTTGTCGCGGCGAAAGCCCTCCTGATGCATCTCATAGCTTCCGCTCGAGAACATGCCGTCGGGCGTGCAGCAGTCGAAGCAGATCTGCGGGAAGGCCCGGATCAGCTCCTCCACGAACGCGGGATCGACCGTGAAGGTCTTGAGCAGCTCGCCGTTCTGCCCGCGGATGATGGACCCGTTCGCGCAGACGGCGTCGATCTTGAGGCCCGTGAAGCCGCGATCGCCGATGGGCAGCACCGAGCGGCCAGTGGCGGGAACCACATGGGCGCCTTGCGCCAGGGCCTCCTTGATCGATTCGCGAATCGTGCGGTCCGTCTCGTGCAGGCCGTTGAGCAAGGTCCCGTCCAGGTCGCTCGCAAACAACTTGATCATATGCGCCATCCTCTCGCGGCGGCGCGGACGCGCCGCGCGCCTCCGCTCGTCATTCCGTCCCGGCGGCCCGCACCAGCGGCACCTCGCCCGTGGCGAGGATCCCCTCCAACGCCGCCTCGTCGAGCACGGGCACCCCCAGGCTCTCCGCCTTGGAAAGCTTGGACCCCGCTTTGGGGCCGGCTACCAGGTAGCTCGTCTTCTTGGAAACCGAACCCGAGACCTTGGCTCCCAGCAGTTTGAGGGCGGCTCCCGCCTCGTCGCGCGTGCGGTTGACGAGCGTGCCGGTGAGCACGAACGTGAGGCCGGCGAGCGGCTGCGCCTCGGCGAGGACGGGCGCGACGCCGGTATCGTGCGCCGCCTGCGCCACGGCGGCGCCCAAGTCCTCCTCAAGACCGAGGCCCGCCTCGCGCAAGCGCTGCAAGACCTCGAGATTCTCGGGCACCGAGAGGAACTCCCGCACCGACGAGGCGATCTTGGGCCCGATGCCGTCGCAAGCCGCGATGTCCTCCTCACTTGCCGCCGCCAACGCGTCGATGGTGAGGAAGCGCCGCGCGAGCACCTCGGCCACGGACTTGCCCACATGTCGGATGCCCAACGCGAACAGCACGCGGGACAGGGGCTGTTCCTTTGATCGCGCGAGCTCGTCCATGACCTTGTTCGCGATGGTGAGGCCGACCTTGATGGGATCGCCGGCCGCGACGCCCTTTTTCTTGTCGTCCTTGGCATAGGAGCGGCCCGTATCGAGCGCGGCGATCGCATGCGCGTCGAGCGCGTAGAAATCCGCCACGTCGCGCAGCAGGCCCGCCTCGATCATCCTGTCCACGAGCTCCTCGCCAAGACCATCCACGTCCATGCACCCGCGGCCCACCCAATGCAGCAGTCGCTCCTTGAGCTGGGCCGGGCAGTCCAGGGAGATGCAGCGGTAGGCGACCTCGTCGCCCTCGCGCACGACCGTGCTGCCGCACGCCGGGCAGGTCGAGGGCATGTCCCACGGAACCGAGCCATCCGGGCGCTCGGTCAAGACGGGGCCCACGACCTCCGGGATCACGTCGCCGGCCTTGTGGACGATGATGGTGTCGCCCGGGCGCACGTCCTTGCGGCGAATCTCGTCGAGGTTATGCAGCGTCGCACGGGCGATGGTCGAGCCGGCGACCGTGACGGGATCGAATTCGGCGACCGGTGTGAGGACGCCCGTGCGGCCGACCTGGATGCGAATGTCCCGAAGGACCGTGGTCTTTTGCTCCGGGGGAAATTTGAACGCGATGGCCCAGCGCGGTGCGCGGGCGGTAAAACCCAAATCGGCCTGCTGGTCGAAGGAGTCCACCTTCACCACCACGCCGTCGATGTCGTAATCGAGCTCCCCGCGGCGGGCCAGGGCATCGGCGCAGAAGGCATGCACCTCGGCCGGCGAGGTGCATCGCGCGACGTTGGGGTTCACGGAAAAGCCCGCCTCGCGAAGCCAACCCAAGAACGCATGCTGCGAATCGACGTGCAACGGCGCGGTATCGGCGATGGAGTAGATAAAGGTCGCCAGGTTGCGAGAGGCGGTGACCTTGGGGTCCTTTTGACGCAGGCTGCCCGCGGCGGCGTTGCGCGGGTTGGCGAACGGCTCGCGCCCCTGCGCGTCGGCCTCGGCGTTCAGGCGCGCAAAGCTGCCCTTGGGCATATAGACCTCTCCACGGACCTCGATGGGGGTCCCGCGGTCTGCGCCCATCCGCTCGAGCGCGGCCTCGGACAGGCGGTCGGGCACGTCGCGTATGGTCCGCACGTTCAGCGTGACGTTCTCGCCCGTCGTCCCGTCACCGCGCGTGGCCGCCCGCACGAGCGCACCGTCGCTGTAGCTGATCGCGACGCCCAGCCCGTCGATCTTGAGCTCGCAGGTGTATGCCACCCGGCCGGCGCCGAGAGCGTCCTCCGTGCGGGAGAGCCAGTCGTCGAGCTCGGCGAGGTCCATCGCATCGTCCATGGAGTACATGCGCGCCATGTGCACGGCGGGCGCGAACTGGTCGGACACGTAGCCGCCCACGCGCTGGGTGTAGGAATCGGGCGTGATGAGCTCGGGGTGCGCCTCCTCGATCTGCCGCAGCTCGCCAAGGAGCGCGTCGAACGCGGCATCCGTGATCTCCGGGGCGTCGAGGGCGTAGTAGCGGTACGCATGGTAGTCGAGCAGGCGGCGCAACTCCGAAGCGCGGTCCGCCGCCCGTCCGCGGTCGGTCGCAGGGGACCCGGACCGGCCCTTGCCCTCGACCATCCCATCCCCAAACAAGTTCCGCCTATCAGACACGCGCGCCTCCCAGGTTCGAATCCAACACGCTACAGGGTACCATCCCACGGGCGCCGGTCGGCAGACGTCGGGCCGCCCGGTGAAAGGTGACCGCGCATCCGCCTCACTCCGAGGGCTGCTCGGCGGGCTGTGCGGCGAGGGCCGGGACGGGGAGGTTCGACAGCGCGCGGAAGCCGACCATGAACACCACGGCGAATATGGCGCCCAGCGACGCGTCGAACACCCTGAGCACGGAGGCGGCCCCGATGCCGTATATCGTCGCGGCCATGGAAATCGCGCCGAAGCAGTTGGCCATCGTCTTGTAACGGTAATCCGTGCAGAAACCCAGTGTGAAACCGCCCATCGGTCCCAAGAGCGGCAGCAACTGCTCGGGGGTGACCGAGTAGGCCGCGAAGAAGATGGCCGACCCGAGAAGCGCGCCCTGGATGCGCTTGATGCAGCGCTCCACGCCGTTTTCGTCGTACGGGAAGGTGGAGAACAGCGAGGCGGCGGCAAAGCCGAGCCACACCGAGCGGGGAAGCCCGATCGCACGGCCGAAGGTCAGTGCGCAGGCGGTGCCAACCGCAAGGCGGGTCATCCACACGCCCGTCGGGCTCGAGAAGGCAAAATCGCGCGCCGTGGAGAGCACCGTGACGCCCGCGTTGTCCTTGCGGTGCTTGAGCAGCAGCAACGCCGCGCACAGGACGAAGCCCGTCACGGCGAGGGCGCCGCGGCGCATGAGGGCCTCGCCGTAGACCGGGTTGCCGCTCAAATAGACGTATGCGAAGTTGTACACGCCGCCGTTGCCCATCTCGGGATGCTGGCAGGTGAGGAACAGGATGGCGAAGAACGCCACGGCATGGACGGCCAGGCCCGGCAGAACCGGAACGGCCTGCGCAAGCGAGGGAGCCAGCGTGAGGAGCGCGAGTGTGAGGGCGAGCGCGCCGAGTGAGTTGCCCATGGAGAACCCGAAGCCCACGAAGCGAAACGCCAGGAACATGCAGAAGATCACGACGGCCAGCGGCATGTTGTCGTCACCGAACACCTTGCCGAGCGTCCCGATGAACAGGACGGCGAACAACACGATGAGCAGCGAGCGCAGGCCCATCGCAAACCACAGCCTCCTGCGCTCCGATGGATTTTCCGCCTTGCGTATCATCGGCTTTACGACGGTCGGATCAAGCTGAAGCAACTGGTAAAAACTCATATTCCCCTCACGTACGTCGTTGATTTCGAAATACTGTACTGCGAAGCGGCGGCGGTGGGGCGCTGTTCGCGCATCTGCATAAAAAGGATGACTATGCCGTCCATGGAAAGAGACCCCATCCCCCTGCCCGAACGGCTCAAGGGGATGGGGTCCCATGCAATCCGCGATGCGGTGACCTCAGTTCTTCCGTCCGCCTCGATCGGAGTGGAATCGGACGCGGCGGCCCGCGACGAGCAGCGCGGCCCCCACGAGGGCCGGCGCCATGGCGAACCAGAGGAAGTCTCCGGTTTGCGGCAGCCAGGGGAATGTCGGCCGCCACCCTCCGGAAGACGGCTCGGGGGGAACGGGCACGGGCTCGCCGACTTTGGGCGTCGCGTCGACATCGTAGCGGTAGGCTCCCCCGTCAAAAGCGGGAACCGAGACCAAGAACGGCCTGATGGGCTCCCAGCCCTGAGCGGGGTTGTCCTGCGCGACGAGGTAGAGGCCCAGCTGCCCGCGGGGGATGGAAAAGGTCACCGATCCGCTTTCGACCGGCGCGACGGAGCCCGCAATCCCGCGTTCGGCCACAAAGGATGCCAGGGCCTCGGCATTACGGGGGGAGTGGATGTCCTCCAAGGACACCCCGCTGTCGGCGAATTCCCCCGTCAACCGATATGCGTAATCGCCGTCATCGTGATACGGCTCGCCCACGCGGTAAAAAGCCAGGGACCCCGACTCGACGCTCACCCCACCGGATGCCAGGCGAACGACGATGCTACCCCCCGCGGTGAGGTCGGGGATGTCCTTGGCCGCGGCCGCGATGGGCAACGCGATCAGGAGAAACGCCGCCAAAAGCACGGCTTTTGCTTTCCTTGTCAATGTAAAGACCTCCCTTGCCCTCTCTTGCGCTTCAGGATCGTCAAGGTCGCGACCGCGACTGGAATGGCGGCCAGCAACACGAACGGCAACACGTTCCCGGGCGAGGTGGCGGACGTGTCGTGACCGTCGTCGACGGATGCGGGCGCGTTGGCGATCCTGCTCCCCCGCACGAGCATCCGATGCGAGTTGATGCCATAGGGCGTGCAGGTCACCAGGGTGCACAGGTCCCGGTCCGGCTGTATGTCCAGCTCGGAGATCTCGTCGGGCTCGACCACCAAGACCTGGTCGACCTCATAGGTCAACGTCTGCCCCAGCACATGCAGGACGAACGTGTCGCCCCGCTCCACCTGGTCCAGGTCGGTGAACAGGCGCGACGTGGGAAGCCCGCGGTGAGCCATGAGCACCGCGTGCGTCCCAACGCCGCCGATGGGGAGGGACGCTCCCGGCATCGTGCCCACCCCCACCTGGAGGGCGGCCTCATCGTCGCCCATATATATGGGCAGGCTGACCCCGATGGACCCTATCTCCATATAGCCCACGGCCCCGCCATCGGAGCCCAGGAGGCGCATATACGCCTCCAGCTCCCCTTCCTCCAGGTGAAATCGGTCTTGGCGCGCCCCAATCGACTCGTTGTAGGCGCGCGCCTCGGCGAGCAGGGACTTGACCTGGGAATCGTCCATCTGCTCCATGCGCTCCAAATACGTGGCGACCGCCTTGGACTGGCTCTGCGAGTTAATGTAATCGCTCACCGTCGGATAGAGCGCCACGGAAAGCCCCGCGAGGAACAGCAGCGCTATGAGGATGGTCGAGAGATGGTGTTTCATGGTTCACTCCCCACAGGGGCGGCCGCACGTCGGCGCCGATGCACCCGAACACCCCCGCGCAACGAATCCGATTGCGGGTTAACGGCTCATCCGCTTCTTCGCGGCCAGCGCGGCAACGGCGGCGACCATCATGCCGCCACCGGCGATGTAGAACATCGTGGTACCCATGCCGCCCGTGGAGGGGAGCTCCGCCCCGCTCTTGTTGACGACCTGGAACTTGAAATCAGGCGCGGAGACGGGGCTGCCATCGATGGTGACGATCGGGTCGATGCGCTGAACCCGGCCGCCGACGGTCTTGAACGCCTGGTTGTGGAAGGGGTCCCCCGAGTCGGTGTTTATCTGCGCCTCGATCTTGATCTCGACGGGATCGATGAGCTTGTTGTAACCGTCCGGGGCGGCGATCTCCTTCAGGTAGTACGTTCCGGCGGGCAGGCCCTCGATCTTTGCCTTCCCCGCCTCGATGACGGCCTTTCCATCCGCAGAGGGGCGATAGACCTTGACCCCGTCCGTGGCGCCATCCGCGGCAAGGGAGAACGTCATGGCCTTATCCGAGCAGTCCTTCATCTTGTGAAGCTCGAAAGTCGCGCCGGCAAGGGACGCCTTGTCCTGATCGACCTTTTCGATGGTGAACTCGTAGTTCGCCACCTTGACGGTGTGCGAGGGCGTGGTCTTGTCCGTGTTCGGATCAGTCTTGTAATCCATGGAAACGGTGTTGTCCATCTCGACGACCTTATTCGCAATCGCGTCGTACTCGACGGTGAACTCCGTGCCATCCGGGTAGCGGTTGAGGGCGTCCTGGTTGATGGTCACCTCGAGATCGTGGGCAGCCACGAGCTCGGGCTTGACCTTTTTGCTCCAATCACCCTGGTTGAGGGAGGCGCCGGCCTGCTTCACCGCGACGCTCTCGGGCTTGAGGGTCAAGCCGGTCATGGTGTCTTTGATGACATACGGGCCCCACGCGTGGCTGCCCTTGGTCACTTTGATGGTGAAGTGGACGGTCTCCCCGATACCGGCGTTGGTCTTGTCCGCGGCCTTCCCGATGCTCGGGACCTTGTTCTTCTCCTTCACGGAGACGTCCGGATTCGTGGTGTCCAGCGCGGCCAACGCACCGGCGGGCGAAGCGACCAGATAGTATCCCAACTCGAGCCCGGTGAATTTCACTTGGGGCTCGGTCTGCGTGGGCTTAATGCCCTGCAGGCCCCTATCGGCGGCGTACTTCTTGGCGTCCTGGGTCAGGTCGCGCAGGGAGTCGGCGGTATCGCTCTTGAGCGTCACGTTGCCGTGGGTCGGGTCGATCGCAACGTACTTCGCACCGGCTCCGCTGCCAGTGAAAAAATCGTTCCATTCGGCGTTGACGGTATACCCGTAGCGCGTGTTCGAGCTATCCAGGGTGAGGTCGAACAGACGGTATGCCGTGTACCCCCCCTCTTTCTCAGGATTCTCGATGGTGATAGGATTCTCGATGGTGATCGAACCGGTCCGCGGGGCCGCCGGGGCCGCCGAGGCCGGAGGGGGCGCAACGATCGCCAACAAGGCGAGCAGCATGAGCCCCAGGTACAGTTTCATCTTCTTCATCTGGTGTTCCTTCCTTTTGGTTACTATGCAAAGCCTGCATCCGATCGCTATCGGATGCCTTGCTTACCCCTTTGGCGATGGAGCAGCCAACCGGCCGACGCCATCAAGACAATTCCCCCGATATACCATGGCCACACGCCGATACCTCCCGTCGAGGGAAGCACGGTCCCCGTCTTGTTCAGACAGGAAACGACATGCGGGTTCCCGTCATTCGGCGTCAGATGGACCTTCGCCGTGTCGCCCGACTCGCCTTTCATGGAGACGGTGAATCCGTCGTGGTCGAGCTCTTGGACCACCACATCGACCCCGCTCGGCAAGCCGTTCAGCTCGACCGTCTGGCCATGCTTCAACTCGAGCCGCGCCACGTAGTCCCCCTGCTCGGTTCGCTCGAACGAAAGGGGTCCCAACTCGACGGCTGACTCGGGCTGTATGAGCGTCGCCGTGACATCGTCGGCGGAAAACACGATGGGGTCCTTAAGCGTGATCTGGAACGTGAACGGTCGCACCCGATCGTCCTGAGTCAGATCGCCGTTCACCCGCTCGACCATCTTGGAAATCTGGAGGGCGTTCGCGGCGAGGGGCTTCTTCTCATTGACGATGGTGATGTCATGCCGAGCCCCGGCCTTAATCCCTCCGGAATTTTGCATTCCCGTGGGGAGATCCGCATGCTGGGGATCCCCCGTGATGACCTCAAGGTCCTCCTGTTCGTTGCCGGGGTTTGTCACCCGGCCCGTGTACGTCGTGGTGTAGACCTGCTTCTCATCGTCCGAAAGCAGTTCCATGACCCGGTACCTGGTGCCAGGCATCAACTTAACGTAGATCTTCTGGTCGGGCTCCAGCGAGATCAGGCCCTTCTGGCCTGCAGTGAGCTTATGGGGCTTGGAGCCGGCGGTCGGCTCCGCGTCCTTCTCACCCAGAATCCAGTAGGGGGATCCCTCCTCCATCGGGGCCCAGCTATCCGTGCGCTCATCCCACAGCTCGATCTTCACCTGAAAGGGCTGACCGGTGATCGGCTTATCCCCGGGGACGTCGCTTGCCGCCCAGTGGGCTTTTTTGGTCACCGTCAGAACCGAGGGGACCCCCAAATCGTTCTCAAAGTCTATCCAGTTGAACTGGTTGTCCCATCCCGTGCTCGTCTCGACCTGATAGGCGGAATGATAGCCGGATTCCGGCGTACCCGGAATCGAGACGACCCGGGCCTCCGTACGTGCCGAATGAAAATCGGAATGACCGCCATATTGCTCCGACGGCTGAATATCGTACAGGGGCGGCGTCAGGTGGCGCTCGCGCCCATGGCGGTCATCCTTGACCACCAGATACGACCCCGGTTGGTTTCCTCCACCCGTCCAAGCCCGCACCGAGGGAACTTGGTCTCCATCCGTGATGATCTCCCTCACCCGGATCTTGATTTCCCCCTCGTCGTTCACGCCCGCCTCTTTAAGATCGATCGCGCCAGAAAAGTCGGCGCGCTCCCCCGGGCGCAGCCAAAAACGGCCCTTGTCATCACTGACGTCGGTCCTGACGGCCTTACCGCCATTGATGGGGTCCTTCTCATCGCGGTCCCAACCGATGACGCTGTAGGTGGCGTTGGCCAGCGGGTGCGTACGGCCGTCCGGATGCTCCGCTTCGGCCTGGAATTGATACCACGTATGGTCGTCAACCACGTCGTCGAGCTTCTCCGGAACGCGCTTGCCCACGATCATGCCGTGCTCGGCGGGAACGAGGTTGAATCGGATCTCGCAGTTCGAGGCTGCCTTGCCGCGCTCGAGGTAGAAGAACTTGATGTTGTGCGTGGAGAGCTTGCCGAAGCCCTTCTCCTCGCGAATTTTATCGAGCTCCGCATCCGTCTTGCCCTCGGCCTCGCCCTTTGGAATGTCGTACAGGTTTCCCTGATAACGCCCGCTATGCGCGGTGAAGGGGGCGTTCGTGGTGACCTCGCCCGTCTTGAAGTTGATGATGCCGCCGTATCGGCCATGGATGCCGCCCAGGTCCAAGGCCAGCTTGCCGTCGACGAACACCCACACATCGTCGTCGCCGTTGAACTCGAAGATCATATCCGTCAGACCGCCCAGGCCATCGGACACCACGCCGCCGGTGGGCATGTTGAAGTCCGTCGAGACGGTCATGCCAAAGTGGTATCTCTTGACTTTCTCGTTTATGGCGGGGTTTGCCTCGGAGACATTCGCCTGCTCATACGTGTTGAACGGCAGGAACTTTGCATTATTTCCCGTCGCGGGCAACCCCGGAAGGGCCGGCTGCTTGTACACGGCAAAGTTGCCGCCCTCGGTATGCCCTGGCTGATGCGCGGTGTGTCCGTCCTTGTCCGGTTCCATGATGGTGGCGAAGTTGGTCATGGAGTCATAGTGGTAGTAACCGCGATGGTCGCGCCAGAACAGATGATCCAAACCGGTATGGACGTGCGCGACCGTCTTGCCGATCTCTTGCCTGGCCAGCTCCGGGTCGAACAGGTAAGCCAAGGACTGCCCGCCGTACGATTCCGCCATGACCGGGAAACCGTCTTTGCTTTCCACACCGTCCTTGTATAGCTTTTGTTTCACGATGCCCGTGTACAGGCCACCGTCCTTCCCGGTCCACGCGTTATATGGCTTTTCCCTTTTTTCCTTGACGAATTGCAGCTCTTTGCCGGCGTTGATGCCGTCGTCAGGACCCGAGTTTCCCGTTTCATAGGCGAACAGGTTGATCTGCATGCCCTTGTCCTTGGTGGAAACGGTGTCCACCAATCCGGGTTTGCCCTTGTTTGTCCGGTGGTACAGGAGCTTCAGGGGGTTATCGGGCGTCAAAGCGACCTTCTCATTCCCACCAACGCGGACGGCATACACCACACCGCCCTCTCGGACGACCGTCCGCACTTCGTTTTCCGGCTTGGGATCTCCGATGTATGCCTGCCCGGTATAGAAGTACGAATTGCTCTTGGGCAGTTGATCGGCGTTCCCAAGGTTAAGCGTCGTTCCACGGTAGGTGAAGACGTCGGGGTTCTTACCACCAGGTGCCTCTTGGGGCGAGACTTCGATCTCGCCCGTTTCCATACCGCCCGCATCATCCATGTACTTGACCGGGACTTCCATGACTTTTTTGTACAGCGACCTGATGGTGTTACGGGGATTGTCACCGTAAAAATCCGGTTGCGGATTGAACTCGATCTTCTTGTTGGTATCTTTAGTCGCCTCGTTGAAGTAGTACCACTTGCCGCCTTCCCTGCGCAGTCCGTAGATTTGGAATTGGTACTCGCCGTCCTGCATGTAGTAGGACTTACCGGCGTACTCATATCTATATGTTTTGTTTATATCCTCCGGCATCGACTTACCCAGGTCGCGGTCGATGGTGAAGCTCGCACTTTCCGTATATGTGTCTCCATATACGACGTCAGAGGGTTTATGAGACTCGAAGAGCCCCTTGTCCTCCTCGTCCACGCACTCGATCTGGATGTTCAGATCCTTCCATCCCGCAGAAGTGATGGTGTACACGGAAAAGCCGTCCACTGGGAACGTGGCAACCCAGGAGCCCCCCCCCAGGCCGCTTTGATTCAATATGCCCGTCTCGCCGTCGAGCACGGTTTCCAACTCGACCGAGTGCCCGGCCTCATCGAGCTCCACGCTCCGCACGGAGGCATCCAACTCCTTGTGATGCTGGATCTGGATCGAACCCTGCCCAGGGTCGACCGGCGTCAACTCGCGCCCGTCGATGGAAACGTACACCTGGCCCTTCGGTTCCACCTCGGAACCGGACTCATCGATCAGGGAGATATCCAAGGCCGTGAAATGATCGTACAGAACACCCGCGTCACGCACTCTCTGCTGTGCCTGCGCAAAAACGTCCTCCGATGTGGCGATCTTGCGAACCCTCAGGCCGACCTCTTCCGGAATCGCCCCGGGCTCGGCAAAGACGTAGACCGCGCCGCCTTGGGGCAGGGCGACCGAGCGCGTATCGCTATACGCATCCGGCACCCCTTGGCGCACGGCCTCCGGCGCCTCCTGCCGAGCGCTGCCGCTCTCCCCTCGCACATCAAACCCGTCGCCGGGCGCGGCGAAGGCCGCGGTGGTCGTCGCCAACAACACGGCCGCCGCCAACGCGACAACGCGACCGCCAAGACGTGTCAGACCTCCGCGGAGGCGAGATTCACCAGGCTTGCCACTGGGGTGTTTGTAATTAGCAGACACGTTGCGTTTCCTTTGGTGCGTTTAAGCTGCTTATGACCCCCTCGGGTCATCATGTTTCGAAACAGTATAGCGAAATAATTACCCCTGTTAAGACCCTATTTAACTTTTTGCGCCCGCTCCTCGTTTACAGCTGTTTACCTATGATTTTTATCGGTACAGGAGGGCCATTTCCGACTCCGTCCGGATACCTCGCCACGCGCTCCGGTATCGGCCCCGCAGCACGCCTGTGGTTTTTCATCATGGAAGAGGGGGGGGGTTAGATTCTGAAAGTCACAGGTAACTGCGAAGGGGATCGGGACCCGCCCCGCAGCCCCTGGCACGGGCCTGCGGGGCGGCCCTGCACGGCAGCCGCTTAATCGAGCTGGACCGGCTGCATCATCTCCAGCACGATACCGTCGGGATCCTTGAAGTAGAACGCTCGGCTCGCGCCGAGTCCCTGCTCGGTGAAATCGAAGAACTGCGGCTCA
Source organism: Collinsella sp. (assembly GCA_020025115.1). Lineage (GTDB taxonomy): Bacteria > Actinomycetota > Coriobacteriia > Coriobacteriales > Coriobacteriaceae > Collinsella. Next base: position 23,619 of record JAHHSP010000007.1, read on the forward strand.
GACAGGCACTCGACGCCCAGCTCGCAAAGGCGCGTATATTCCGCCTCGATATCATCCGTGTAAAAGCAGACTTCCGAA
>JAHHSP010000070.1 GCA_020025115.1 Collinsella sp.
GAAGACTCCCGGGCAATCTACGAGAGCGCCCTGTAGGCCCAACCCACCCGCGCAGCAAAACCATGTCCGAAGGCGCCTCACGGCCCCCATGCCGGGAAGCCGCGAGGCGCCTTCTGCCGTGTTCCGACGACGTGCGATGGCACACCTATCTTTTCATGAATACAAGGGTCTGCTTGCTCGCATCGCCCTGGGACAGATCGGGGTCGAACGCATACCCAACGTTGAAGCACTTCAGCTCCTCAGTGCGTCGCACCCCATGCTCCGCCATCCAGCGCACCATGCTGCCACGGGCAATCTTGCTCGCGGTCGAGCGCTGGACGGGCTTGCCATCGCGCAGGGCCTCGCCGAAGATGCACGTGACCTCACGCACGCCTTCGGGCCGATGTGGAAGAACCGCCTTGGAATACTCCACGCTGGCGAGATTCACGATTTCGACCGCATCGCCCGACTGCACGGCCGATACGGCACACACGGCCCTCGCAATCGAATCGCCCCAAAACGCATAGAGGTTCTTCGCCCCATCCACGGACAGCTTGGCACCCATCTCCAAGCGGTACGGCTGGACCGCATCGAACGGCCGGACGCAGCCGTAGAGCGCGGAAAGCACCCATAGATGCCCCTGCAGCCACTCAAGCGCATCGGTTTCGAGCACGTCCGGCGCCATGCTGCGAAATTGAATACCCATATAAGAGAAGATGGCAGGGGAAACCAAGCGGGACAGCTCCGCATCTCCGAGAGAACCCGTGTCGGCGATGTCGCGATACCTATGCAGGCGCTCCACGTTCTCGACCAACAGCCCATCGTTGACGCCCCACAGCGCACGCAGGCCCTCACTCCCCCGCCTGCGCTCGATTGAGCGCAGGGCCGCCATGACGCGAGCGGTCTTCTCCGAAAGCGGCGGGATGCCCCGCGGGACGAACCCATCACGAGCCACCCCCATCTGCTTTGCGGGAGAGATGATGACCTGCAACATGAAAAAGCCTCCGAGCACTCAAGTATCCGACCCATTCGTCCGAACTGCCCGCATCCGCGCCGCGTTCACCCGTTTCTACGCCGCTGACCCATCGGCCTCGACATCGGACGCCTCCGGAGAGGTATCGGTTGCAGGCACGGCCGCCGCGCTCGCCCGGGAGCCGGCAAGGCTCACGGCCTGGCGGACCGCACCGTCCTCATCGGAGGACGTCGCGCAGCCGAATTCGATCGCATCGCCGACGTGGTAGCGGACGATGTCGAGCATCTCCGGAAGAGCGAAGTCGTAAATCGTCCCGTCCCCCTCGAGGGTCACGTAGAAATGCGAGTTGCCATCGATAACCGCCTGCGCGATGGAGGCGATGGTGCCGGACATCTGGTCCTCAACACCGCTTGCCGCGACCTCATCCTCGGACAGCGCCCCCGAGGACGCGAGCATTTGCAGATAGCTCTCCTGAGTCGCCGCGACCGTGGATCCCGTGGCGACGCTCTGATAATGCTCGACGTTGATCATGGCGTACATCTTGACCAGTCCGGCATTGTCCTTCAGCGCCATGAAGTAGGTCGGCTGTCCGGCCACGTTGAGCAAAAGCGGGTAGGTCGCTTCGTACTTGAGGTTCTGCACTTGACCCTCGGCAGACGCCTGTGCCGAGTCCTCGGTGGCACCCGCCACCGGGTAGTAATGCGACTCGCCCGTGCGCTGGTTCACCAAGATGAATCCGACGTTCGAGCTGTCGGCAGTCACGGAGCTCACGCCCGTGTACAGGTAGATATCATCCCCCTGGGCGAGATAGTTGTAACCGAGCTCGCCGTTGGTTCCGAGCGTGGTGCGAACCACGCCCTGCTGACCGAGCCAGGAGTTGAGCCATCCGTTCTTGTACGCACCGCTCCAGTTGTACTGCTGGATGATGAGGTCGCTCGGATAGGCGCGGTCAACCCATGTGGGGCAGTCTTCGATCGCGTAGTCCTCGGTCTCGCCGGTGCAGGCATTCACCAGGACGACGCGCTGGATCGTAGTGCCCTCGAACAGGCCGATGGTGCGCTTCTGCACGGGAAAGACCCACCAGGGCGTTCCCTCCTCGTCGAGCTCGAAGCTTTTTTGGTCAAACATGTAGGAGGGATATTTGAGCTGCACGTAACGGTCGATGTTGCGTGCGAGCGGCTCGCTCTCGGAGTAGCGAATCGGATCCTTGAGACGCACGACCTCGGCTTCCTGGGTGACCATATCCACAAGCACATACGCGGGGATGCCCGTGCCGCGATGGCTCAGCCACTTGAAAAGGTCGGCATAGACGAGCGGGCTCACGCGCACCGGGCGACCCTGGTAGTTGATCTGGCTGTATGCGGGGCTTATCTCGAACTGGCTCACGAACTCGGGAATCGAACCCATGGCACGGGAACCGAGCAGCTGGGCGGAGGCACGGTCGATCACGGGAACGTCGGCGTAGTCGACCTCCTTGATATCCTTGGCAAAATCGCCCTCGGTGGTCTTGAGCACATTGGCGTAGCGCTCGGCATTACCGGGGATGAACGGCTCGCCCATGATGAGGCCGACAAAGAACGCGATGATCACGGCTAGCGGAAGATATGCGAGTCGGCCGAACAGCCCGGCGCGATGCGCAGAGCGCAGCGCAGCGACCTTGAGCGCGACTGCGGCGAGGATGGCCGCGAGGATGATCCAGCTCCACACGCGCGGGCTGTGGATATTGAGCGCCGGATGGAACCACCAATACGAGACGACCGCGGCGAGCGCGAGAACGACCAGCACGACGACGAACGCGGTGCGACTCCAATGGGCGAGCCTCTCCATAAACGGCGGCACCCGCCGCCCTCCGTGAACATGCTCCCCGCGCGCGGCCTTCTCTTTGGCGCGAGCGGCCTTCTTGCGCGCACGGGCGCTTTTGGGGGTGCCGCCCGCAGTGCCCTTCTGGTCGCCGGCGGGGATGTCCTCCACCTCGACTTCCACATCGATGGGCTCATCTGCGGCGGGGTCGGCGGGGTCGGCGCTGCCGGGCACCTCCACTCCGGAACGCCGCAACATCTCCAAAATCTCGTCGTGGTTCATCGAGGTATCAATCCTTCCATTGTTTTCGACAACTTGAAAGATGATACCCAGTTGGTGCGCCCGACAACGCGAACGGAGACAGAAACGGCTCACCCGTCGCCCGTGTGCCCGCGGCGATGCGACGGACATCTTGCCGCCCCATTCGCCGTCGACCGATCACCATCCCCGTGTATGGTCCGCGTGATGAAGGCAATGCGGTGAACTTGACCTCGAACCCGATTCAAGGGATAACCTTTTGCAGTCACCACACGCAAGGGACGGCCGTCATGTGCCGACAGCCGCCTTTGCCCAAGGCACGCAAGGAGCCATGCATGTCGCAGAGAAACGTACAAAAGCTTGAGAAACCCGCCGTGAGGCGCACCCTGCGGCGATTTTGGGAGGTCACGCGCATGGTGCCCGGCGCGGCGTTCCTCGCCGTGTTCACCTCCGTCGCCTACGTGGCCCTGCTCATCTTCGTGAACACCTGGGTCATGGGCCTCATCGTGGACCGCGTTCAGGCCGCGCCCGTCCCCGCCGATCAGGTTTGGGAGGTCTTTGGCCCCTACATCCTGGCGCTGCTGCTCGTGAACCTCGTCGGTCAGATCTGCTCCAAGTTGCAGGACTACGCCGTCTACAAGCTGCAAATCAACGGAAACTACCACCTTGCGCGCCTATGCTTCGACACGCTATCCAACCAGTCGATGACCTTCCACACGAGCCGCTTCGGCGGCGCGCTGGTGAGTCAGACGAGCAAGTTTATGAGCGGCTACACGCAGATGGTCGACGTCGTGGTCTACTCGCTCATCCCCACCATCGCGAGCACCGTCTGCACGTTCATCGCCCTCGCACCCGCCGTACCCGCCTACGCCGCCGCGCTCGCCGTCATGCTCGTGATATACGTGATCGTGGCCACGCGCATGTATCAGCGCATCTTGCCGCTCTCGGCGGCCACCGCAAAGGCCCAGAATCGCCTGTCCGGCGTGCTGTCCGACGCGGTGACCAACATCCTCGCCGTCAAGACCTGCGGGCGTGAGGACTTCGAGAAGCGGCTCTTCGACGAGGCGGACATCGCCGCCATGCAGGCCGAGAGCCGCTCGATGCGCGCCACCATGCAGCGCGGCTTCACCACGAGCGGCATCATCACCGTGATCATGCTCATCGCGTCCATCTTCGTAGCGGGCGGCAACGCGTGGTTCGGCATATCAGGCGGCATGCTCGTCATGATGTTCTCCTACACCTACCAGCTCTCCATGCGCTTCAACTACATCAACTCGATGATGCAACGCATGAATCGCGCCATCGGCGACGCGAGCGAGATGGCCCGCATCCTTGACGAGCCCCGACTCGTGGAAGATGCGCCCGGCGCCCCGGACCTCCAAGTGGCCGAGGGCTCGATCGACTTCGATCACCTGGGCTTCGCTTACGCCGATGCCGTCGAGGGCGACCGCGTCTTCACCGACCTCAACCTGCATATCCCCGCAGGGCAACGCGTCGGTCTGGTGGGACGCTCCGGATCGGGCAAGACCACCCTCACCAAGCTGCTGCTGCGCCTCTCCGACGTTCAGGACGGCCACGTGTATGTGGACGGCCAGGACATCTCCACCTGCACTCAGCAGAGCCTGCGACGCCAGATCGCCTACGTTCCGCAGGAAGCGCTGCTGTTCCACCGTTCCATCCGCGAGAACATCGCCTACGGCCGCCCCGACGCCTCCGAAGAGGAAATCCGCCGCGCCGCCGAGCTCGCCAACGCGCTGGAATTCATCGATCGCCTGCCCGAGGGTCTCGACACGCTCGTGGGAGAGCGCGGCGTGAAGCTTTCCGGCGGACAACGCCAGCGCGTCGCCATCGCGCGCGCCATCCTCACCGACGCGCCGATCCTCGTGCTCGACGAGGCCACGAGCGCCCTCGATTCCGAGAGCGAGGCACTTGTGCAGGACGCGCTCGAGAATCTCATGCGCGGGCGCACCTCCATCGTGGTGGCACACCGCTTATCCACCGTGGCGGCGCTCGACCGCATCGTCGTTCTTGCCGACGGCGAGATCGTCGAAGACGGCACGCACTCCGAGCTCACGGAAGCCCACGGCGAATATGCCGCCCTCTGGAGCCGTCAAACCGGCGCGTTTTTAGACGGGGAATAGACGGCGGCACGCCGTGCGGCGATCGCGCTACCCGGCAAGCCCGCGCAGATAGGCGATCTCGCGGGCATACCCGGATAGATCGTCATGAGGGGTCTCCAGGATAAACGGCAGGTCGCGCAGGGCGGGGTGCGTCACGATGGCCTGCAAAACGCATTCGCCGCCGCCGAGCTCCGGGTTGCCCAGATATCCCCCGCCGATCACCTCGTGGCGGTCCTTGTGCGCGCCGCGAGGGTTCTTGGAATCGTTGATGTGGACCGCCTGCAGGCGCTCGAGGCCCACCGTGCGATCGAACTCGGCCATCACGCCATCCAGGTCGCCGACGATGTCGTACCCACCGTCGGAGATGTGGCAGGTGTCCAGGCACACGCCAAGCACATCGGTGCCGGCGAGCTCGGGGCGGCGGGCCTCCACGCCGTCGATGATGCGCGCGAGCTCGTCGAAGGTACGGCCTATCTCGGTACCCTTGCCCGCCATGCTCTCAAGCAGCACGCACGTGCGCTGCCCCTCGAACATCACCCGGCACAACGCGTCGACAATGAGCTCGATACCCGCATCGACTCCCTGTCCCACATGCGCTCCGGGATGGAAGTTGTAGAGCTGCCCCGGCAGGGCCTCCATGCGCTGCAAGTCCTCGGCCATGGCCCCGAGTGCGAATTCACGCGCGCGCTCTTTGGCGGAGCAGGGGTTGTACGTATAAGGCGCGTGCGCCACCAGGCGCCCGAACTTATCCTCGTCCAAGATGCTCCGCAGGCCCGCCACGTCATCGAGATCGAGTGGCTTGGCGTTCCCGCCACGCGGGTTGCGCGTGAAGAACGCGAAGGTGTTCGCACCGATGGAGCGGGCGGTCTCGCCCATCGCGGTGTAGCCTTTGGTGGTGGAAAGATGGCAACCGATGGTCAGCATGGGACCTCCGAAACATGCGGACCACACGCGAGCCCGCTCGATACATGGAACAACACCCCGGCCCGTCGGGCGCGTACGTGCCGATGGGACGGGCGCCTACGTACGATACACGAACGTCGGGTGATTTCGCACGACGGGCATTTCCGGGGAGGAAGTCGTACCATGGATACCGCCGACACCCCATATGCCCAAGGAACGATCGACATGACCGACAAAACGGCACCCCTCCCGCCAACCCCTCACGCGGCCGCCCGCGCCCGCCTGCTCGCGGGCGTGCTCATAGCGGCCATCGCACTCACCCCGCTCTGCGGCTGCGGTGACACGGGAACAC
>JAHHSP010000071.1 GCA_020025115.1 Collinsella sp.
CTCGCCAGCAGCCAGCTCGCCACGGTGAAGGACGATCTCGCCACCGTTCAGGGGCAGATCGAGCAGACGCGCGCCGATATCGAGAAGAAGCAGGCGGAGGTCGCCGAGGGCCAGGAGGTCATCGCCCAGCGCGTATCCTCCACCTATAAACAGGGCGGCGCGAACCTGCTCTCCATCGTCCTGGGCTCCACGGACTTTGCCGATCTCTTTTCGCGCACGTTTTACGCGAACAAGGTCGCCGATGCCGATGCCCAGGTCATCGCCAAGGTGAAGCAGGATATGGCCGAGCTCGAGCAGAAGCAGGTCGAGCTCGCCGAGCAGGAGGCCCGTCAGAAGGAGCTCGTTTCAGAGCAGGAGTCCAAGACGGCCGAGGTCAGTTCCAAGGTCAGCCAGCAGCAGTCGTTCTACAGCAACCTCGACACACAGCTCAAGGATCAGCTTGCCCAGGAGGCCGCTCGCAAGGCTGCCGAGGAGGCCGCTCGCCAGGAGGCGGCTCAGCAACAGCAGCAACAGCAACAGCAGCAACACCAACAACAGCCGCAGCAGCAACCGCAGCAGGGCAACAACAATAAGCCCAGCAAGCCCGCGGAGAAGCCCAACAACAACGGCAACACCAATTCCGGCAATGCGCCCGCCAGCGTCGTCGATGTCGCGCTCGCCCAGGTCGGCAAGCCCTATGTGTGGGCTGCGTCCGGCCCCGGTTCCTTCGACTGCTCCGGTCTCACGAGTTATGCGTACGCCCAGGTCGGCTATGGCATCCCGCACAATTCTCAAAGCCAGTTCAACCTGGTTCGCTCCAAGGGGCATCTGGTGTATAACATCGGCAGCCTCAAGCCCGGCGACCTGGTGTTCTGGGGCAATGGCGGCTCTACGAGCTCCATCTACCATGTCGGCCTATATATTGGTGGGGGGCAGTACGTCCATGCTTCGATGCCCGGCGTCGGTGTCGTCGTCGCATCCCTTTACACCGGCGGCAACTACGTCGGCGGTGGCTCGCCGGTGTAGCGCCGGGCCGTGTGCGCGGTGGCCGCGCGGCATGAACGTGTGAATGCAAGCGCCCCCGGATTCCCGGGGGTGCTTTTTCTTGAGAGGCCGGTTGTATGCCAGGAGAAGAATCGAGAGCAGGAGCCCATTTTGCACCCCGTGGCGGCGTGAACTCCGGGTCAGGAGCATGTCCGGGAGCCGAGCGCGGCAAGGTGGCCCCATCTTCCCCTGGAGAGACCGCGGTTTTTCTCTCCGCGGCGCGACGCGAGTCCATTGCGCGTGGCCGTGAAGCTGCGTTGAGCACGACGGCGCCCGATGAGACGGCCGTCTACCTCACCGCTGCGAAGCGCTCTCGCTCGTTGGCTAATTCGCATGTGGAGAGCCCCTCGGAAAACGGGCCGAAAGAGCGCCCGCGCGAGGAGACGGAGGAGGAAGTCGAGCGTCTTGCCGCGCGGAAGGCCAATTCGACGAGCATCCTCGTCATTTTGAGTCGTATTACCGGATTCGGTCGCACCATGGCGCAGGCCAACGCGCTTTCCGGTGCTCTTATGTCTGTGGCAAGCTGCTACACCGTCGCGGCGGGTATGCCCAACATGCTGTACGAGCTCGTGATGGGCGGCATGCTCGTCACGTCGTTCCTCCCGGTCTATCTGTCCGTTCGAAACAGGCTCGGTCGCGAGGCGTCGGCCGAGTACGCTTCGAATCTGCTCACCATCTTGCTCATCATCATGGGCGCCCTCTCGGTTTTGAGCTTCATATTCGCCGGTCCGATCATCTGGACGCAATCGGCGGGCGCGAGTGCCGATTTCGATTTCGATCTCGCGGTGTGGTTCTTCCGCTTCTTCGCTTTCGAGGTCATTCTGTACGGCGTGTCCTCGGTGGTCTCGGGTGTGCTCAACGCCGAGCGCGACTATTTCGCCTCCAATGCCGCTCCCATGGTGAACAACATCATCACCATCGGATCGTTCATGCTTTATTCGTTGGTGGTCAAGGGCGGGTTGCTCGCGTGGGATCAGGCGCTGATCATCTTGGCCGTCGGCAACCCCTTGGGCGTGGTCTCCCAGGTGCTTATCCAATTGCCCGCGCTGCACCGCCACGGAGTGCGGCTGCGCCTGAAGATCGACATGCATGACCCCGCTTTGCGCGAGACGCTCGCCATCGGCCTCCCGACCTTGATCGTCACGTTTGCGTCGTATCCCACGAATGCGGTTCAGTCGTCGTGCGCCCTCCAGGTCACCTCGAACGGCGCCGCCATCGCGTATTATTCCCGCGTCTGGTACGTGCTGCCCTTCTCGATCCTGGCCATTCCCATCTCGGTCACCATGTTCACCGAGCTCTCGAATTATCGAGTCGCCGGTCGCATGGACGCGTATCGTCGCGCACTTTCATCCGGTATGCGCAAGATAATCTTCACCATGATCCCCTGCGCGTTGCTGCTCATCGTCTTCGCCCCGGTCCTCGTGGCGTTGCTTGGCGGCTTCGATGCGGATGATGCGGCTATGACCGCAACGTATCTGCAGGTTCAGGCCATCGCGCTGCCGCTGTATGCTCTTTCGACCTATTTGCAGAAGGTCTGCTCCTCGCTCATGAAGATGAAGATCTATGCTTTTGCGGCCTGTGTCGCGGCGGCCACGCAGGTGGTGTTCTGCATCGCCCTCACGCCCGTTTACGGTCTCTATGTGGTCCCGCTGAGCTCGACCTTCCATTTTCTCGCCGTCGATGTTGTCACACTGCTGAGCATTCGTCGCGAGGTGGGCTCCTTCGGGTTCTCCTCCGTCGTGCTCTCGGCTGTGCGAGCGCTCGCGTTCGGCCTGGTGGGATCGGCCGTCGGTGCCGGCTTGCTCATGCTGCTCACGACGTTTGCCGGGTCGGTGGGCGGCTCCATGCTGCGCGGCCTGATGTATGCGGCCCTTGCCGGTTTGCCGGCTCTCCTGGTGGCGTATGGCAGCGCATATGCGCTTGGCAAATCCGACGCGCCGTTCTTCGATGCGATGTTCGCTCGCGTGTCGCGCGCACTTCATCGCGGTTAGGGCCGGTGCGGTCGATGCGTGAAAAAGCGGGGCCCCTCTCGGGCGCCCCGCTTTTTCATATCGGCAATCTGGTCGACCGATGCGCATCGCTTCTAGAAAGAGGTGTCGGTACGCTCCGGGTAGTATTTTGCAAACTTGCGGTACTGGTTGGCCTCGGTCAAAGCAACATCGAGCCTGCGGCGCCATGACGCATCGGCGGCATAGCGCTGGGGGTCGAAGACGCGCTCGCCGCGTGCGAGGCCGTTCACCTCGTCGAGGAGCGGGCCGGCGGGGATATAGCGCTTGAGCAGGGGCAGGGGTACCAGGGAATAGAGGGCCGGTTCGTCGGCGCGTCTCGGATCGTCGGAGGCCCCATCGATGACATCGCGGACGAGAACCTCCATGGGGTTCACGCCGCCGGCGACGTTGTAGTAGGAGTTGCGCCCCATGCGGGGGTTGCAGTCGAGGAAGACCTCGCGGCCCGTCATCGGGCAGCGCTTGATGTCGAAATTGGCAAAGCCGCGATAACCGGCGTCGCTGAGAAGCGCCGCGGCCTTTTCCCACAGCTCGGGCTTCTCGCGGATGACCATCGCGACGGGGTTGCCGAGCATCGTGGGGGCGTGGTCCTCAAGGAGCACCTGGGCGGCGCCGAGCAGGCGCGGGGCGCCGTCTTGGCCGATGTAGAGCGTGAGCGAGTCCATGTTGGTGTCGTCACCGTCGATGAGCTCCTGAACGAGGTAATCGCCGGTGAACCCGGCACCCCTCAAGTCGCGCCACAGCTCGTCGAGCTCGTCTTGCGACGTGAGGAAGTAGACCTTTTTGAAGCCCTTGAGGAGGAAGTCGTAGTACCCGGCGGAAACGGCGGGCTTGGCGACGACCGGGAAGGGGATGGCGCACGGCGCGATGGGATCGTCTCCAGCGAGGCGCGCAACTTCGGTTCGCGGCGTCTCGAGGCCGTGCTGGGCGCAGAGGTCTGCGAACGTGTCCTTATCGCACACGGCGTCGAACGCGGCGCGAGGCGGGATGGGGCACACGGCGTTCGACGGGAGATCTCCGCAGATCGTCTCGAGCGCGTCGATCAGCGGGTCCGTGTTGGCCACGATGAGCACGCGGCGCCCAGGGTCTTCGCATGCGATGCCGGTGATCGCCTCGAGGAGGTCGTGCGCCGAGAGGGAGGGGACCAGTCGTCGCTCAACGATGCGGGAATGTTGGATCATGCCGATGAAACCCGAGCTCATGATGATGGGACGGATGCCGAATGCCTCATGGAATTGGCGGCACAGCGCGTAGGCCCCGATATCCCCGCCGAGGACGACGGGGATGAAGTCGGTACGTGGTGTGGTGGGCTGCATGGGCACTCCGATGGGTCCTCGCGGCATCGCCGCGCTTGATTCGCTGGACATCCTGCGATTCTAGCGCACTCGGAGCGCCCCGCGCGCAAGCTCACGACAAAGACGCGCATCGCCGCCATGCATTCTTGATAGAGCCACGTCCGCCCGGCCGGACCGTCCGTTTCCGTGGGATATGATTGACCACTGTATCGTGAGGATATGGCATATATGGACCGGTGATTGCATGCAGGTGAAGACGCTGTCGCGCGAGGAGTACGAGGTCGCTCTCGAGGCTCTTGGGACCGACATCCCCGTTGAGCAACTGCCCGTGTGGCAGGATTTTGAGGCGACCGTCGATGGCCGCTCCCCGTGGGGTCACGTCGCCGTGCTTCGCGACGGCGAAACGATGGCGCTCGCCTCTTTCGTGCAGTATGAGACGCACGGGTACCGCTATCTGCGCGCCCATCACGCCCCCGTGTGGGCCGCCGCGCCGAGCGCTCAGGACGAGGCCGAGGCTCTCGATGCCCTCGTCGCGCATATCAGGCAAACCGACCGTTCTCAGGTATTCATGCGCTTGGCCGTTGGCCATGAGCTTCCCGTGACGCGCCCGTGCCTCTCGACATTGCCATATGACACCACCGTCGTCGTCGACCTGTCTGACGGCGAGGAGGCCATCTTCTCTCGCATGAAGCCGCGCGGCCGCCGAGACATCCGCAAGGCCCTGCGCGAGTGCCCCGCCGTCATGGCCGATGAAACGGACCTCGCCGCCGCGTCTTTCGAGGAGTATCACAAGATCATGTGCGATACGGCCGCACGCGATGGGTTCGTACCGGCCCCCTGCTCCTATTATGCCAATATGATGCGGGTGCTCGGCCCCGAGCACTGCCGCGTGTATGCCGCCCGCATCGATGGCGGGCTCGTGGGTTGGTCGCTCGTGACCATCTCGGGTTCCGTGGCAACGCGATATTACGCCGCCACGGTATCGGGCGCGGGCAGGCTGCATGTCGCCGATGCGCTGATCCATTTCGAGATGATGCGGGCCGTCGAGCTCGGCTGCACGTCCTATGACCTCATGGGCATCGGAAGCGAGTTCGCACCCGAGACCATGAACCTCAACGAGTTCAAGACGAAGTTCGCCAAAGAGGGGACGGTTCGAATCTCCCCCGATCGCGATGTTCCCATCAAGGGCGGATTTTACGCGGCGCTCCAGGCCGTCAAGAAGCTGCGCTCTCGCGCAAGGGCCGCAAGGCGGTAGGTCGTCCATGGGCACGTTCGCTCCCGGGGGACGCTCCCCGTACGCCGCCGCCGAATCGGAAGTCGGTCAGCGCACATGCTAGGCCGCTCATCCGGCGATTCCGCGCCATCCCGTCCCATGCCCCTCGCCCCCTTTTCCGTCCGCGCCGCCTCCGAGCATGTGCGCGCCCAAGGGGGCGACCATGTCCCGAGCCTCGTCGAACAGGTGGCCGAGGTCCCCGACGATCCCGGCTGTTACCTGTGGAAAGATGCTTCGGGAGAAGTTGTCTACGTTGGCAAGGCGAAGAACCTGCGCGCCCGCCTGCGCCAGTACGTCACGCTGACCGACGATCGCGCGAAGATCCCGCTCATGATGCAGCTCGTCGCGAGTTTCGACTACATCGTCGTGGAGAGCGAGCACGAGGCGCTCGTCCTCGAGCGCGAGCTCATCGCCCAATATCATCCGTATTTCAACGTCGACTACAAGGACGACAAGTCCTACCCCTACATCGCCATCACGCGCGGCGATGTTTTTCCCGCCATCAAGTACACGCGTGAGAAGCACCGTCCCGATACGCGCTATTACGGTCCGTACACGGACAGCCGCGCCGCGCGCGAGACCATCGACACGCTCCGCAAGGTCTGCCCGATCTGCACGGCTTCGTGCTCCGAGTGGAAACGCGTCCGACGCCTGCTCGAAAAACGCCCGGACGATGCCGATGTCATCGAGCTCATCTGCTCGAATCGGGGCCGTCCGTGTTTCGATTACCATGTCGGGCGTGGAC
>JAHHSP010000072.1 GCA_020025115.1 Collinsella sp.
CCACAACCATCTCCGCGAACACGGCATCGAGCTGCTGCTCCAAGCCGACGTCACCGGCTTTGAGGAAGCTGCGGGCGCGATCTGGACCACCCTCGCCGATGGCCGAATCCTCGAAAGCGACCTCGTCATGCTCTCCATCGGCGTGGCTCCCGAGTCGACGCTCGCGCGCGAGGCGGGGCTCGAGCTCGGCCTGCGCGGAAGCATAAAAGTCGATGCCGCCATGCGCACGAGCGACCCGGATATCTATGCCGTCGGCGATGCCGTCGAGGTCGCCAACGTGGTTACCGGCTCCCCCGCCCTCATCGCACTCGCCGGACCCGCCAACAAGCAGGGCCGCATCGCCGCGAACAACATCTGTGGCCGCGCGAGCGAGTTTCCCGGCTCCCAAGGTTCATCCGTCCTCAAGCTCTTCGAGCTCGACGCCGCCTCTACCGGGCTCACACTCGACGCCGCGCACGCCGCAGGGTTCGATGCCGACGCGGTGATCCTCTCTCCCGCCAACCATGCCACCTACTACCCCGGCGCCGAGACGATGGTCCTCAAGGTCGTCTTCGAACGCGAGACCGGGCGCATCCTGGGCGGGCAGGCCATCGGACGCGGCGGTGTGGATAAGCGCATCGACGTGCTTGCCGTGGCCATACGCGCTCGCATGACCGCCGCCGACCTCGCCGAGCTCGACCTTGCCTACGCCCCTCCGTACTCCTCGGCCAAGGACCCCGTGAACATGGCCGGTTTTATGATCGAGAACATCCTCGCCGGACTGGTCGACCAGGTCACGTGGGACGAGGCGTTCGAACTCGCCGCCGAAGATGGCAACGCGGTCCTGCTCGACACGCGTACCGCAAGCGAACGCTCGCGCGGCGGAATCGAGGGTGCGCTGCACATTCCCGTGGATGAGCTTCGCGGGCATCTGGATGAACTGCCCCGCGACAAGCGGCTGCTCGTCTTCTGCGCCAGCGGCCTGCGCAGCTACGTCGCCTGCCGCATCCTCTCTCAGAATGGTTTTGCCTGCGCCAACGTCGCCGGAGGTTACGCTTTCCACTCACAGGTAGAATGTGGCGGCGCCGTACCCCATACCTGTGTGGGCGATTGCGGCCTGCCCGCATAGAGCAGCCCCTGCCCCCGCTCGTGCAATGCCGCCCATATGGCGTCCCCTTCTGCTCCGCCCGGCAAACCCCACGGCTTCCCAAGCCCCGCCGCGCCCTCTTCCTCGGCGGCGGGGCCTTCTCATCCCAACTTGAGGCCGGCTTGGCCGGTTCGTCCGATACCATAGTGGGGAACACGTTGGATGCGAAAGGAAGCCGATGATGGCGATGGGCACGATGTCGGATATCGAACGGAACCTAGGCGAGCTCGTACCATTTTGGGGGCGGCTGCATCAGGATCAGCGGGCCTTCCTCGTGCAGCGCAGCCGTCGCATGCAGTTCGATGCGGGCAGCCACGTGCAGGGAGCGGGAGTGGGATGCGCCGGCGTGGTCTTTGTCCGCAGGGGGCGCCTGCGCGCCTTCATGCTCTCCGACCAAGGCCGCGAAATCACGCTCTTCCACGTGCGGCCCGGCGAGTGCTGCGTGCTCGCGGCGTCGTGCATCCTGCCCATGATCACCTTCGACATCGCGTTGGATGCAGCCGAAGATTCCGACCTGGTCATCGTCGACTCCCAAGCCTTCGGCACAGTCTCGCAAGAGAACATCCACGCCGAGGCGTTCACCTACCGCCAGGCCACCGAGCGCTTCAGCGACTGCATGTGGGTCATGCAGCAGGTCCTGTTCATGGGCCTCGACGCGCGCCTCGCCATCTGGCTGCTCGACGAAGTCGCCCGCAGCGGCTCCAGGACCATCCACGCCACGCACGACGAGATCGCCCGTCATCTCGGCAGCGCCCGCGAGGCCGTCAGCCGCATGCTCAAGTACTTCGCCCGCGAGGGGCTCGTCGAGCTCTCGCGTGGGTCGGTCGAGCTCATCGACGTCAATCGGCTGCGCCGTCTGACCGCTTAGCGAGACATCCACGCAAGAACGGCGACATCGCGAAAGGCCGCCTCGGTCAACGCCCCTCATCCCCCAGGGGCCGCGCAATCGAGCAGGGGCCGGTCGGCCCGATCCTACTCCCCGCGTTCCCGTTCGCCGGCGCGCTTTTTGATTGCGTCGATTGTCGGACTCGATGTCTTGATCGAGTCGATAATGCCGCTCGCCGCATCGACGGCACGCTCGACCGTCGCGGTCTTCACGAAGGACACGATCACGTCCTTGACGAATTGCTGCAGATCGCCGTCGAGCTCGTCGATGGCTTTGAGCATAAGTGGCACGTTCGTCTTGCGGTCGGCCATGATATCCGAAAAATGCGCGGCGCCCGTCACGCCGACGACGTCGAACAGGGCGTCGACGAAGCGCCGGCGCTCATCCAGCGTGTATTTGTCCATCCACGCGTCGAGGGTCGCATTGAAGAAACGCGAAGAAGCCGTGTACCCTTCGGCGCGCACAAACTCCGCCGCCTCAACGTCCACCATCCACAGGAACGGGTTGTGCTGGAACATCGAGATGCCGTCGCTCTCCACAATTGTCGGCGCGAAATCCGGCGACTCCGAGAGCACCGCTCCGATCATGGTCGACTTGGGCACCGTCTTTTCCACGATGGGCATGACGCGTCGATAGGGATCGCCCGCGCAGAACTCACGGTGGAATCCCGGACCGTCATGGGAGAAGACGCGCTTGATACGGGAACGGTGCCGCGGCGCGCACATGGCGGCAGCATAAACTGCGAGATTGCCGCCCTTCGAGTGGCCGCCCACGTACAGTTCGCCCGGCGTGCGAGCCGCTACCTCGTCTAGATACGCGGCCGCCTCCTCTTGCGCGGGAACGGGGCTCAGATAGGTCATGTTGAAATCTTCCTTCCAGCCCACGACGGTCGAATCCGTGCCGCGAAACGCGATGTAGGATGTGCCGTCGGGCAAGCGGAAGGTCATGGCGGCGAACTGCTCCTCGCTCACCTTGTCTGTTCGAAAGCGCAGGTCGCATAGGCGACAGGTGCGAAACCGCGGACTCGCGCACACCGCGAACAGCAAATCGCGGCTGCCCTGTTCATCCCAGCTCGAGCCGAACATGTCGTCAAAGTCCTCCGCCCGAAGCAACTCGTGCAGCGCGATACCGCGCACGGTGCATGCGCGCGTCAGCTCCGGGCCGATATGCGCGTAGGAGAGCCAGGAGAACACGAGGCTGTCAACGGCGCATAGCGACCGCTCATCGAACGTGTCCATGCGCTCGCGCACGTATTCCAGGAAGTTCCCAACGGACTTGGCCTTTAGCGGCGATCTCCCCTTCTCTTCCATGGCGCTTCAAACCCTTTCGCCGATCACTCATTTGGACCATTCTATCCCCTCGGCCGGACGCAAAAGGCACTCACGGGCGAAGGGCGTCGCGCCCATCGCGAACGCCCATGTCATGGGGCCCGCGGGGATCGAAGAGGAAGCCCCCCCCCCGCCGATAAACGAGCCGGGGGGTCGAAAAGGAGACCCCCGGCCCATAAACGAGCCGGGGGCGAGAAGAGCGAGGGGCGGCAAAACGGCCGCCGCATCGAGATGAAGGACTAGTCGTTCAGGCCGGCCTCGTCGACAATGGACTTGAGGGCCGCTGCGGACTTCTGGAACTCGGCGTTTTCCTCCTCGGACAAGGAGACGGGCACACGGGTGACCACGCCGTTGCGACCGACGACGGTCGGCACGGAGATGCACAGGTCGTTCAGGCCGTACTCGCCCACCATGAGGCTGGAGACGGGAAGGACGCAATCCTCGTCATGCATGATGGCGGTGCAGATGCGGCGGACGGACATGGCGATGCCGTAATAGGTGGCGCGCTTCTTCTCGATGATCTCGTAGGCGCTGTTCTTCACCTCATCCGCGATACGACGCTCGGACTCCTCGTGATTGTAGTGGCCGTGCAGCTCGCAGTAGGTGGTCAGCGGCACGCCGGCGACCGTGGCGCTGGACCACGCTGCCACCTCGGAGTCGCCGTGCTCGCCCACGATGTAGGCATGGACGTCGCGGGGGTCTACGTCGAGGTGCTCGCCGAGCATGTACTTGAGACGGGCGGTATCCAACACGGTACCGGAGCCGATGACCTGGCCCTCGGGCAGACCGCTCATCTTGATGGCGGCATACGTAAGGACATCGACCGGGTTGGAGACGATGAGCAAGATGCCGTTGAAGCCGCTCTCGCGAATCTGCGGGATGATGCTTCCGAAGATGGAGATGTTCTTGTTCACGAGGTCGAGGCGGGTCTCGCCGGGCTTCTGGGCGGCACCGGCGGTGACCACGATCACAGCGGCGTCGGAGACGTCGGAGTAATCACCGGCATAGATCTTCATGGGATTGCCGAAGGACACGCCATGCGCGATGTCGAGGGCCTCGCCCTCGGCTCGGGCGCGGTCGACGTCGATCAGGACCATCTCGGAGAACAGACCGCTCTGCATGAGCGCGAAAGCCGAGGAGGAACCGACGAAGCCGCAACCGACGACGGCAACCTTGCGATCGTTCACCATGTTTACTCTTCCTTTCCCCCATCGCATCGATGGGCGATACAGCCTGTCCACATCGGGCAGGCCACGGGATATTCGGTATCGTTCGCCGAATTATCCTTGTGTTTGGGTGTGAACTCGATTATAGAACAATCCCTCGCAACGTCAGCCCAGAATACCCGCTTCTTCAATCGCGGCGACGGCACGTTCAAGTCCCTTGGGGGGCAGCACGAGCGCCATGCGGATGTATCCCTCACCATGGGGACCGAAACTCGCTCCCGGGGTCACGATGACACCGGCCTTATCCATGAGCTCCTCGCAAAACGCCACCGAATCGGTGCGGCCGCCGGGAAGCTTCACCCATACGAACATGGAGCCGTGCGCGTTCGGGCGTTCCCAACCGAGCCGCTCGAGACCGTCGCACAACGCATCGCGACGCTCCTCGTACTTAAGGCGCTGCGCCTCGACCTCCTCGAGCGGGCCCTCGAGCGCGGCAATCGCCGCCTTTTGGATCGGGAGGAACATGCCGAAGTCGATCTGGGTGCGCAGCTTGCTGAAAGCGGCGACCACATCGGCGCGGCCCACGATGAATCCGATGCGCGCGCCCGTGACGTTGAAGGACTTGGAAAGCGAGAAGAATTCCACACCCACCTCGAGCGCGCCGGGGTGCGCGAGGAACGTGCCGCCGGCGGGACCGTCGAACACGATGTCGGAATAGGCGTTGTCATGCACGATGAGCAGGTCGTGCTCACGGGCGAAGGCGATGATCTCGTCATAGAGCCCGTCGTTGCCCACCGACCCCACGGGATTGGCGGGAAGCGAAACGATCATATATTTAGCGCGGTCGGCGACCTCGGGATCGATACCGCCGACATAGGGGAGGAAATCGTGCTCGGCATCGAGCGGGTAATAGGAGAGCTCGGCATCGGCGATCTTGGCCCCCGCCTCAAAGACGGGATAACACGGGTCGGGCACGAGGATCGTGTCACCGGGGTCCAGCAGGGCCAAACCCAGATGGCCCACGCCCTCCTGCGTTCCGTTGCAGGAGGCGACCATGTCGGGCGTGATGCCCGCGACGCCGAAGCGACGCTCATAGTACTTGCAAACCGCCTGCTTGAGCTCGGGCAGATCACGTAGGGAGTATTTCCACATCTGCGGGTCCTGGGCGGCCCGCGTGAGAGCCTCGACCACGTGCGGGTACGGCTCGAAATCGGGGGTTCCCACGGACAGGTTGTAGATGGTGCGGCCCTGCTCCTCAAGCGCTACGCGGCGAGCGTTCAGGGATGAGAAGACCTCGGCACCAAAGCGGTCGAGGCGATGGGAGAACTGCATGGGCTGTTCCTTTCTCAGGGCGGTTCCGATCATGGCGATTTTAATCATATGAGAAAAGGGGCCGAAAGCCCCTTTCCCTTTTGACTATACGCCATGTACCTCGCCGAAACCACGGCTGTCCGGCGATGGGGCCCCCATTTCGCCAGACGGGCATCGACGCCCTTCTCGGAGCCGTCGCGAACGTCGCGAAACCGCGCGAAATCATTGAAAAGAAGACGACTGGAACGTCCAACCACATGGACCCGGGCGCCCCAAAACATAAGTGTACGTTTTGGGGAAGGTTTTGAGGTTCTTGGGGGATGCGCGCCGCTCGAACGTCGACGTTTCCGCAGGAAAGGCTTTCGAAGGAGGGGCGCCACAAGGAAAAACCCGTCAAAACCTTCCCCAAAACGTACAGTTTGCCCGGCGCGC
>JAHHSP010000073.1 GCA_020025115.1 Collinsella sp.
CTCTCAGCCCGCGCAACAAGCTCCTGGGGCAGATCGTTTCCGCCTGCATCGCCGCAGCCGGCGGCCTGCTCATCGGCCGCGTCGTCAATCCCTTCGTCCCGGGCACCTATATCGAGCTCGGCCTCATCGCCTACCCCATCACCGTCATCTACCTCGTGGCCTTCACGAATATCATCAACCTCATCGACGGCCTGGACGGCCTGGCCGCCGGCATCTCGGGCATCGCGTCACTTTCCATGTTCTCCTTCGCCGTGCTCTCCGGCCGCCTCGACGCAGCCGCGCTGTCCATCGCCTTGTTCGGCGCCTGTCTCGCCTTTTTGCGCTACAACTTCTACCCCGCATCGATCTTCATGGGTGACTCCGGCTCTCTGCTTCTCGGCTTCGGGCTCGGGACCATCTCGCTTCTCAACGTGAGCCGCACCGCCGCCCTCACGTCCCTCATCATCCCGCTCATCGTGGCCGGCGTGCCCATCCTCGACACGCTCTCGGCAATCGTCCGCCGCAAGCGCGCCCATGTGAGCATCGGCCAGGCGGACACGGGCCACATCCACCACCGCCTCATACGCGAGGGCTACGATCAGCGTCAGGCGGTCCTGCTCATCTACCTGTGGTGCCTGCTTCTCTCGCTCGGAGCCGTCGCGATCAACCAGGTGAGCGTGGGCTGGCGTGTCGCCATCTTCTTGGTCCTGCTCGCCTGCTCCGTCCTGTTCGCCACCAGGCTCCACCTGTTCGAGCCCGTCCTGCGTCACCACTACAACCCCAAGACGCAGCAGGATGAGTTCGTGACCCCCGACGACCCGGCCTTCGCCGCCGAGGAGCGGGCGGCGGCCGATGCGCGAGAAGAGCGTCTCGAGCACCTCGAGCACCTCATCCCCGGCAAATCTCACAAGAACCCCGATTCCCACAAGTAGACCAACGGCATCGCCCGAGTGCACATGCCCCGCGGCATGCACGACCAGCAAAGGAGAAGTCATGCCCAACGAGCTCAGTTACGAAGTCAGCCTCGAGCGCAGCAACCAGATCCGCGCCGACCTGCCGCTACATCCCGAGAAGTACACCATGCTCACCGGCGATCGCCCCACCGGCCGCCTGCACCTGGGCCACTACTTCGGCACGCTCAAAAGCCGCGTAGAGCTGCAGGAGCTGGGTGTCCACACCAACGTTCTCATCGCGGACTACCAAGTCATCACCGACCGCGACAGCACGGACAACATTCAAGACAACGTCTACAACATGGTCGTAGACTACCTGGCCTGCGGTGTGGATCCCGATAAGACCATCATCTACACGCACTCCGCGGTTCCCGCGTGCAACCAGCTCATGCTGCCGTTCCTCTCCCTCATCTCCGAGGCCCTCCTCCAGCGCAACCCCACCGTCAAGGCGGAGATGGAGGCCAGCGGCCATGAGCTCACGGGACTGCTTCTCACGTACCCCGTCCACCAGGCCTGCGACATCCTGTTCTGCAAGGGCAACGTCGTGCCCGTCGGCCGCGACCAGCTGCCGCACATCGAGCTCACCCGCACCATCGCCCGCAAGTTCAACAACCGCTACGGCAACGTCTTCCCCGAGGTCGATGCCCTCCTGTCCGATACCCCGCTGCTGCCGGGGCTTGACGGACGCAAGATGAGCAAGTCCTACGGCAACGCCATCAACATCTCGATGACGGCCGATGAGACCGCCAAGCGCATCAAGAAGAGCCAGACCGACGGCGAGCGCATGATCACCTTCGACCCCGAGGCGCGCCCCGGCGTGTCCGGCCTGCTCTCGACCGCCGCAATTTGCACCGGTCGCTCCGAGGTCGAAATCGCCGAGGAGATCGGCATGGGAGGTTCCGGTCAGCTCAAGAAATACGTCACCGAGAGCGTGAACGAGTACTTCGCCCCCATCCGCGCGCGTCGCGAGGAACTGATGCGGGACATGGACTACGTCAAGGACGTTTTGCGCGAGGGCAATCGCCGCGCAAACGAGGTCGCCGAGGCGACGCTCGACGAAGTGCGCGACGCCATGGGGATGGTGTATTAAGCCATCCGCCCCGGGAACGCGGGCACCCTCGCACACCGGGGCCACCTTCACGTGCCAGCGCGACCAACACAGCCGTGATCTTGCGAGGCGGGCGACCATGAACCCGCCTCGTTTTCTTTACGTCGTATGGAGAACCGCACATGTACAGACTTGTTGCCAGCGATATGGATGAGACGTTTCTCGATGCCGACCACGCCATCCCGGCATCCAACCTCCGTGCACTCGAGCGCATGAGGGAACTCGGCGTGCTGTTCGTACCCTCGAGCGGGCGGTGGTACTCCTCGATCATGGACAACTTCGCGGGAGAAGCCCGCGAGCTGATCGAGGACAGCTACGTGCTCTCTTACAACGGAGGCTTCATCAACCACGTCGGTGATCCCACTCCCCTCACCACCTGCGGACTTTCCGACGAATGTGCAAACGAGATCTACGAAAAGGGACTCGAACTCGGGCTTTGCATGCACATCAACGTCGCCGACGGCCACGTGTTCGTGAACGATGCTCCCGCACGGGAGCGCGACTACCTGGAGTCGATCAGCGGCGTCACTCATTTTCGCGGTTCCGACCATCCCGACCTATCGTTCCTCGAAGGCCGTGGCATCGTGAAGATCCTGTATGTCGACTGGGACTTCGCCGCATTGCAGAGGCTGGGTCGAGAACTCGCTCCCCTGGCCGAGCGAATCGGCGTTGAAATCACCTTCTCATCCAAGCGCTACCTCGAATTCATGCCGGCGGGCATTGACAAGGGGACCGGGCTCGCGTGTCTTGCCGGTAGGCTGGGAATCCCAATGTCCGAGGTCATCGCGGTGGGAGATTCCGCAAACGACCTCTCCATGATCAAGGCGGCGGGACTGGGCGTCGGTGTGGCGAACGTCACCGGCGACGTCCGCCCATATTGCGATGTCGTCCTTGAGACTGCGGGGGCCGACGGGGCGTTCATCGAACTCGTCGAACGATTCCTCGAGCCCTGACGCGCGTGGGATACCGGACCTTAACATCTGTAAGCCTTGGCTAACTTATGGAGAGGCTATGTGTTCGCGCGTCTTAGATATGGGTTCGAGAAAATTAGCTATAGTTAACTCAACGAAGGCACAGGCGAATTTAAGACCTTCGACATGAACGTTGCGCTTTCCCTCCCCTCGCGCAACACCTCTTAGGAAAGGCGCCCCGCACATGTGGGGCGCCTTTCTTGTCTACAATGACCGTGTCGACGAGAAGTGAGGACGGTATGGCGAATCAGGGCACCGACGGGTTTTTCAATCGCGTATATGACATGGTGCGCCAGGTGCCCCGCGGCACGGTCGCCACGTACGGGCAAATCGCCAAGCTGGTGGGCGAGCCTCGTCGAGCCCGATACGTGGGATACGCCCTGCATGTCAATCCGGAGCCCGGGACCATACCCTGTCATCGGGTCGTATTCGCCGACGGTCGCCTCGCGGAGGGATTCGCCTTCGGAGGGCCCGAGGCTCAACGCGCATTGCTCGAGGCCGAAAACGTCGTCTTCCTCCCCAACGGGCAAGTCGACCTACAGGCATCTCGCTGGCCCGCGGGTATGGACTGACAGGGCCCCACAGCGCCCCTTCCCGCATTTCGGCCTTTGGCCGCACAAGCCCGATCAGACAGTCGCCTCGAGTGCATCTTCGGCGCGATCGACCATGCTCTTGGCCTTGGCGCCTTGCATGAACCATGAGCGCAGGTCCTCGAGCGTGCTGCCCGCCGCATACACCCTGGTCTTTCGCCCGTCCTTCGTGGTCACGACACAGCGGTCACCGCTATCGCTCCCCTCATGCGCCGTGACCTTCTTGAGGTAGTCCCGGCGAAACGCCACGACACGGGCGTTGCTGATTTCGATGAACCAATCATCGTCCACGAGTGAGGCGCCGGTGACGCCGCGCCTCTCCATCTCCTCGGCAAACGAAAAGCCCAGGGCTCGCTCCTGCTTGCCGATTTCGAGTATTCCGCGGGCGGGCATGCAGAGCATGGTGACGGGCAGACAGACGCCTATGAGCAAGAAGAGAAACGGAACGAGCATGAGCAGACGAGCCCCGTCTTCGGTGAAGACGGCCATGAAGGCAATCACGAGCGAGAACACCAACGCCATGCCCATGAACACGATCGTCAGTGGTTTGATGGCGGCCCAGCACAGGCTCACCTTGGTCATGGGGCCTTTGATGGCGTCCGAAACCTCGATGCCCTCCTTTTCCAGACGGGCGAGGAGGTTGAGCGAGCACACGCCCTCAAGGCTGATCGACGCGAATTTGCGATCACCCTCGAGCAAATCGATTCTCATCATTTGCGTGTGAAGCGTTGCGTGGGTGATGTTGCCAAACGACGTTTCCCTGCGCAGTCCGAAGACGTTGCGCGAGAGGATGCGCTCGCCGTCGACGTCGAGGCGGGGGATGCTCAGCAGGGCCCAAATGGCCATGCCCGCGAGCGCCATGGCGTGACCGAGCCACATGAGCTCGTGGTCCCACTCTCCCAGTGTGACACCCTGCCAAACGTAAACCCCCAGCATGAGCAGCTCGAATGCGACCGCACAACAGGCAATGATCACGCGCACGGCGCTGGGCATGCGCACGGTGAAGCGATCGAGGCTTTCCGTCGCCTCGGAACGTTCACGCGCACCTCGCCGAGCAACCCATGCGGTGAGCGGCCCGACGATGAAAACCACCATCGCCGCCCGCAGGAACGACTCGAACATGCCACCCATATAGACCACCATCCCGATAGAGAACGTTCATTGGGGAAACTATAGCAAAGCACGTCTATCAGCACGTCATTGTCCGGGCTTTTCATACGGTCGAAACCGGCAACGGCGAGCCCCGAGCCCTCTGCCGGAAAACACGATCCGGTCGAATCGATTTTTCTTGACTTGGTCTCAATGTGATATCACAATGCAATCAGCAGCCGCACGGCGTTGCTCGGGGACTCGCCTCCTCCCCATCGCAATCTGGAGGCGGCGCCGGGGCCGTCACGCAAACGCCGGCGCAGTCGTGAAAGGAACTCACATGAGCGTGGAAAAGCAACTCAAAGCCACATCGGGCTATGTCATGCTCGCGGTCTCAGCCGCGGCGCTGCTCGCCATCGTCGGCCTCTTCATCTGGAGCGTCACCGGCATCGCCGGAACCCCGGACAGCGCCGACACCCCGGCCGTGTACGGCTGGGGCCTGGGGATCGGGATCGGCGCCCTCTGCTTTTGGCTCTTACTGCTGAACGGCTTCTTCTCGCTGCAACCCGGCCAGGCACGCGTCTGCATCCTCTTTGGCAAGTATATGGGAACCGTACGTGATGAGGGGTTCTTCTGGGCGAACCCGTTCTTCAGCAGGAGCATGGGAATGAGCGGCCCATCCGAGGACGCCATGGCCGCGGCCGTGGCAAAGGCAAGCTCGTCCCTGAGTGAGAGCGTCAAAGCGGCCGGAAACGCCGCCAAGGGCCTGTCCACCACCATCTCCACCCGTGTGCGCACCCTGAACGGAGAGCGCCTGAAGGTCAACGACAAGATGGGCAACCCCATTGAGATCGCGACCGTCGTGGTGTGGCACGTGGCAGACACCGCCAAGGCCCTGTTCGACGTAGACGACTACCAGAGCTACGTCGCCATGCAAGCCGAGACGGCGCTCCGCCACGTGGCGAGCGTGTACGCCTACGATCACCTGGAAGACGAGTCCGACTCCGCCAGCGCCATAACGCTGCGCGCCAACGTCGAGGAGGTCTCCGAGACCCTGCGCCGCGAGCTTGCGATGCGCCTGGCTCCCGCCGGCGTCGAGGTCGACGACGCCCGCCTGACCCATCTTGCCTACTCGCCCGAAATCGCGCAGGCGATGCTGCGCCGCCAACAGGCGGAAGCCGTCATCGCCGCACGCAAGAAGATCGTCGAGGGCGCGGTTTCCATGGTGGACATGGCCGTAAAGGAGATGGCCGCCGGTGGTACCATCGAGCTGGACGAGGAGCGCAGGGCGCAGATGGCCAGCAACCTGATGGTGGTTCTCTGCGGAGAGACCGAGACGCACCCGGTCATCAACGCGGGATCTCTGTACTAGCCGAACGGCCCGTGCGGCAGCGCCGCATTTTCCCATGCGCCACTCCAGCCGCACGGACATGAGCGCCCGCGCACCAAGCGCTCCCCATGGAGCAACCCCCTCTCCCCGCCTCTCAGAAAGCACGATATGGCACGCAAACAG
>JAHHSP010000074.1 GCA_020025115.1 Collinsella sp.
TGACGGTACCACAACCGCTCCCCCGCGACGGCACCTCAACCTAAAAACTCGGTGAGCGTGAGAGCGATGCCATCCTCGTTGTTGGACGCGGTCACCATATCGGCAGCCGCCTTGGCCTCGTCCACGGCGTTGCCCATCGCGACGCCCGTGCCCGCCCAGCGCAACATGGACACATCGTTTTGCCCATCACCGAACGCGACGACCTCGGACGCGTCGATACCGAGCCCGGGCAGCGCACCAGCGAGCGCCCGTCCCTTGTTGATGCCGGGAGCCATGAACTCGTAGTAGAAATCGGCGGTGAACATACCGGACAAGCTGTCCGTGAACGGTCCGTACATGGCGCTCCAATGCCCCTGCAGATACTCGGGCTCCGACGCGCATAGCAACTTGTCATGGGGCGTCCCGCACACCTCGAGCAGATCGTCGACCTCGTGAAGCTCAAGATCGCACATGCGGCGCTCATACTCGACGATGTCGAACGGCTCGCCGCGGTAGGTTATGACGTGACGGGAACCGCGCTCGACATACAGTCGCGTGCCCTGCGTGACCCACGGGATGACATCGAAAGAGCGGACATGCTCCACAAGCGAGCGCATGACGTCGACCTCGATAGGCTGATCGTAGAGGACCTCATCGGTCCCGGCATCCACCACATGCGCCCCGTTGAAGGAGACGAGCAGGCCGCCATGCGCGTCCAGCCCGAGTTCCGAGGCAATGGCGCGGAGGCCCTGGACCGGCCGCCCCGACGAGAGGATCAGCTTGACACCGGCATCTTGCGCATCGAGCAAGATGCGCTTCGTACGCGGTGTGATTTCTTTCTCATCATTCGTGAGCGTACCGTCGATGTCCAGCGCGATCGCCTTGATTGCCATATGCACGGCCCTTTCCATGGGGTATCTTACGCCGTCCCATGATACCCGCTCCCCCGATGGACGACGGGCGCGAATCGGCACTTTCCGCAAGCAGTCGCCACTTCCCCCGCGACTTCAACAAGTCGGCAAAACGGGTGGCCGGCATAAACCGGCCACCCGTTTCAATCATGCGTCGAACGCGATCTTACCTGCGCGTCGCGCGATAGACCTCGATCAGGGCCTTCGTGGAAGCGTCCTGAGCGGCGAGCGCCTCATCGTCATGGAACGCCGGGGTGATCTGCTTGGCAAGCTGCTTGCCCAGCTCGACGCCCCATTGGTCGTACGAATCAATGCCCCACACGGTGCCCTGGACGAATGTGATGTGCTCATACACGGCGATGAGCTCGCCAAGGGCGAACGGGGTCAACGTATCGCCGAAAATGGAGGTCGTCGGACGATTGCCCTCGAACACGCGCGCGGGAACGATCTGCTCGGGCGTACCCTCGGCGCGGACCTCGTCGGCCGTCTTGCCGAATGCCAGGGCCTTGGTCTGGGCGAGGAAGTTGCCCAAGAACAGCTCGTGCACATCCTGACCCTCATCGACGAAGGGGTTGGCGGTGTTGGCGAAGGCGATGAAGTCGGCGGGGACGACGACGCTGCCCTGGTGCATAAGCTGATAGAAGGCGTGCTGGCCGTTGGTACCCGACTCGCCCCAGAACACCTCGCCGGTATGGCAGGTGACGGGCGTGCCGTCCCAACGGACGTGCTTGCCGTTGGACTCCATGGTGAGCTGCTGCAAGTACGCCGGGAAGCGGTGCAGGTACTGGGTGTAGGGAAGCACGGCATGCGTGTCGGCACCGAAGAAGTTGACGTACCACACGTTCATGAGGCCCATGAGGGCGACCACGTTCTCCTCGAGCGGCGTGCTCTCGAAGTACTCATCGATGGCGCGGAAGCCCGCCAGGAACTGCCGGAAGCGCTCGGGCCCGAGAGCGATGATGAGCGACAGGCCGACGGCGGAATCGACGGAATAGCGGCCGCCAACCCAACTCCAGAAGCCGAAAGCGTTCTCGGGGTCGATGCCAAAATCGGCAACGAGGTCCAAGGCGGTGGAAACGGCCACGAAATGCTTGGCGATGGAATCGGCGTCCTGCGCGGCGCTGCCATCGACGGCTCCGCAAGCACGAAGCTGCTCGAGCATCCACGCCTTGACCTCTCGGGCGTTGGTCAGGGTCTCGAGCGTGGTGAACGTCTTGGAGACGATGATGACGAGGGTGGTCTCGGCGTCGAGGCCCTTCACCTTCTCGGCCATGTCGTTCGGGTCGATGTTGGAGATGTAGCGACAGTCGATGCCGGCGTCGAGATAGGGCTTCATGGCCTCATAGACCATGACGGGGCCAAGATCAGAGCCGCCGATGCCGATGGAGACCACATGCTCGATCTTCTTACCGCTGACGCCGACCCACTCACCAGAGCGGACGCGGTCGGCAAAGGCGTACATGCGATCGAGGACCTCGTGGACATCGGCGACGACATCCTGTCCGTCGACGATGAGCTCGCCCTTCTGATCGGCGGGACGGCGAAGGGCGGTGTGCAGGACGGCTCGGTCCTCGGTGGTGTTGATGTGCTCGCCGGAGAACATGGCGTCACGACGCTCCTCAACGCCGCAAGCGCGACCCAAGTCGACGAGAAGCCTGAGCGTCTCATCGGTGACGAGGTTCTTGGACAGATCGAAGTACAGGTCGCCGGCGCGATAGCTGAGCTTCTCAACACGGTCGGGATCGGCGGCGAACCAATCCTTCAGGCTGATGCCCTTCTCCACGAGCTCGTCGTGGTGCTTCTGAAGAGCCGCCCACGCAGGTGTCACGGTTGCATCGATGGGAGCTGAAATCGCCATGTGCGTCCTCCTTAATTGGCTGCATGCACGAACATCACCATTCTACCGCTAGCAGACGCGAGTGGCTCCGCCTCCCTCCTCAAAACGACGTGAAAACGGCCCTGCCCCGACTCAGGTCTTCCCAAACGAAAACGAGGGGCGTCCAGGCGACAATATGCGTCCAGGCGACAATATGCGAAAACCGCTACACCTTCTTGAAGTACGCCACCGCGATGGCCCCGGGGCCGGCATGCGAGCCGATGATCGCACCGCCCATGATGGAGGGGATATCCCGCTCGGCGATGCCGCCCTCCCATACAGAACGGCTATCTTCGAGGTATTTGCGCAGGAGCTTGTCGGAAAGGCCGGTATAACCGACCATGACGGGCATGTCGAAATCGATGCCACCCGCGCTCTCGAGCTGCTGGCGCAACAGGTTGCGGCCATTCTTGGAGCCACGGGCCTTGCCCAATATCGCAACCTCGCCATCGACCACGGTGATGACCGGCTTGATGGAGAGCATCTCCCCCAGGGCGCCCGCGGCGGCGGAGATGCGCCCGCCGCGCTTCAGATACTCGAGGGTGTCGAGCAGGGCGACCAGGCACACGCGGTCCACAACAGCTTCGACGGCTGCGGCAACCTCGGCGGCGGAGCGACCCTCCGCAACCAGACGGAGCGCGTAATCGACCAGGATGTGCTGGCCGACCGTGACGCTCTTGGTGTCGACGACATGGACCTCCGTGGATCCATCGGCGTTCGAGGCGGCCGTGATGGCGCTCTGATACGTGCCGGACAGCTTGCTCGAAAGCGCCAAGATCACCACGTCATCGCCCGCCGCCTGGGCGCGAGAGATCGCCTGCGAGAAGGCATAGGGGTTGACCTGGCCGGTCGTCGGGAACTCATCGCCCTCGACGAGCAGTTCGTAGAATCGCTCGCGTGTGAGATCCACATCGGCGCTGTAGGTCATCTCGCCAAAAGCGATAGAGAGAGGCAGCACGTCGAGGTTCGGGTGCTCGCCCGGCAGGCAATCGGAACCGGAATCGGTGATGATGCGGACAGCCATAGCATCCCCTTTCAGGGTCTTAATGAACACTTTCCGCGAAAGTGTACTCCTATCTCCCGGTATCACCAGACATTCATATTGCCGAGGGGCGGTCCTTAAGCGCGAGAGAAGAAGGCGACCGCAACGACATCGGGGCCCACGTGCACACCGATCGCAGCGCCGACCTGGGAAATGGGGAGGTCCTCTTCGGCAATGCCGCCCTCCCACACATCTCGGTACTCCTCGAGATACCTGCGCAGCACCTTGTCCGAAAGACCCGAATAGCCCAATGCCCCCGGCATGTCGAAATCGATGCCGCCCACCTTTTCGATCTCCCGATGCAGCAAGGTGCGGCCTTTCTTCGACCCGCGCGCCTTGCCCAGCACGATGACCTCGCCATCCGTCACGGTGATCACGGGCTTGATGGAAAGCAGCTCGCCCACCGTGCCCGCGGCGGCGGAGATGCGCCCGCCTCGCTTGAGATACTCGAGCGTATCCACCAAACCGAAGATGCGCACTCGGGGAACCGACGCTTCCAGGGCATCGGCGATCTCATTGGCTCCAAGCCCCTCATCGACCAGGCGCAGCGCGTACTGCACCACGATACGCTCGCCGAGCGTCATGCTCAGGCCGTCGACGACGCGAACGGTCTCGAGTCCCGCCTCGCGAGCGGCGTTGGCGGCCATACATGCGTTTTGGTACGTTCCCGACAGGCGGCTGGACATGGTGATGACCACCACGTCCTCGCCCGCCTCGCGGGCGCGCTCGAGAGCCTCCTGGAACAGAAACGGCGTCGCCTGCCCGGTAGTGGGAAACTCTTCGCGCTCGGCGAGCATCTCGTAGAACTGGTCGTAGGTAATGTCCACGCCCTCGCGGTACACGTCATCGCCAAACGCAACCGTCAACGGCAGGACCTCGAGGGCGGGATGGTCGGACGACTGGTACTCAGAACCGGAATCCGTGATGATGCGAACGGACATGGACTCACTCCAAACGAGCAGGTGGCACAAATAATCCGCAGAACCGTACCATCTGACGAACATCCTCACATGCACCCCATGAAAACCGCTCGAGGGTTTCACATAACAGGCGTTTCGCACCTCATCTCGCATTCCCTTCCCCGGACACCATGGAAAGCGTGGGGACATATCGCCCATCGACGCCGAGCACGTCTCGCACCAAGCGCAGGAACAGCCCGGCGCCGCGCATGTCATCCGCGCGTCGGTCGTCCGGATGCAAGGCCCCCGGCCCATCCACGCGAGTCGCATCGGGGGCGGCCCGGTCGTACAGGTGAACCTGTCCAACCACCTGCCATAGGCCGTCCACGCACGCGATACGCTCCGCGATGGTCCCGTTTCTCCAACGCGCATTCTTGCACAACGCGCCATCGCGCACCTCGTATCGGCGCCCGCCTCCCATATCGAGCAACAGCGCCCGGCCAGCATCCACCTCCTTGTCGAGTATGGCGAAACGCGCGAAGAATTGCGTCTCATCGATCTGCCTCAGGTGGTCCACCGTGGATTCGGAAGTGCCCTCTGGCGGTGTTTCGATGTACAGCTGCAACGGCGTCTTGCCCTCGCGCAGCGGTCGTTCGAACAGAACCCATTCGGTGAAGCACATATTGACCATCTGAAGCTGCCGAAAATCCCGTTCGGACCCATACAGGCATGCGGGCATGACGATCCGCTCGAACTCGTCGGCAGCCGCTCCCTTCCACCCCTCTCTTCGTTCGCCCCAATATTCCGCCATCTGGGCGACTTCCCTCTCGATCTCAGCCGGATCTGCCATGGGCGCTCCTTTCGCCTCGTCCGCTCGCATCACCATCAGGCTACGAGCGAGAAGACGCGGAGAAGGCGACGGGGCGAACATGGCGGCGATGCGCCCGAACGATATCCCAAGCGCATCCGACCGAGGTCCCGAACAAGACCCGCCGCATCTGAAACAAGCAGCTCACAATGCACAACCGTCCAGCCCCGATATGCAAAAGGGCACCCCTCCCAACACGAAGAACCCATCATGGTGAAAGGGATGCCCTTGGCAATTGATGTCGTCCGGGCGGGCGAGCTCGCAAGAAGTCAAACGCCGACGGCGGATACCGGTTTAGTTACCTGCGTCCGCCACGGTCCCCCGGACGGCGCCCGGAGCGCGGGGCGCTGGGGCGCTGCTCATAGGAGCCGCCACGCCCGCCGCGCGTGGAATTCCCGGGTCGGCCGCCCCGACCGCCACGGCCGCGACGCTCGGAGGGCTCATCGTAATTGCGCCAGGCATCGCGACCCGAGCGGGCGCCATGGCCCTGAGTTGAGCCCCCACGGTCTGAACGGGGGCGGTCGAAGCGATCCTCTCGGCCGGAACGGCGGCGATCGTCGCGGCCCTGACGTTCGAAGCGGGGACGATCACCCTCGCGCTTGCGACCATTGAC
>JAHHSP010000075.1 GCA_020025115.1 Collinsella sp.
AGGCCTCGCTGTTCGGCCACTGCTGCTTCAGGCCCGGATGCACGAAGAACACCTACGGCACGGGCTGCTTCATGCTCATGAACACCGGCGACACCTGCGTCAAGTCCGACAGGGGCCTCATCTCCACTATCGGCATCGCCCTGGACGGTAAGATCTCCTATGCGCTCGAGGGTTCGATTTTCCACGCGGGGGCCACTATCCAATGGCTTCGCGACAAGCTCGGACTGCTTTCCAGCACCAAGGAAGCCTCCGACTTGTGCAAGAGCCTGGATGACAACGGCGGATGTTATCTCGTGCCGGCTTTCAGCGGATTGGGCGCCCCGTGGTGGGACCCCGATGCACGCGGTCTCATCTGCGGCCTCACCGGCGCGGCCGACCGTGCGACGATTGTGCGCGCGGCGTGTGAGTCCATGGCGTATCAGAGCTTCGACGTGTTGCATGCCATGCAGCTCGATGCCGGCGTCCGGCTGGAGAGCCTTTCGGTCGACGGGGGCGCCTCGCGCAACGACTTCATCATGCAGTTCCAGGCCGACCTGCTTCGCATCCCCGTTGAGCAGACGGAAAACGTCGAGACTACGGCCCTTGGCGCGGCCTATCTCGCCGGGCTCGCGGTCGGGTATTGGGAGGACCTCGAGGAGCTCGAGCAAAACCGCGTGCCCGGCCGTCGTTTCGAGCCCCAGATGGCCGAAGGCGAGGTGGCTCGGAACCTTTCCGGCTGGCATAGCGCCGTGGACCGCGCGCGATCGCGTTAGCATGCGCCCCCGGTGGGTATCAAGCCGATTTTTCTGAGTTTGAGCCGGTCCCGCATCCTCTTCATTCGGATGCGGGGCCGCTTTCGCAAACGTCCCATGTGACGGCATGGGCGACGGTCCAACCTGATAGAGTGGAGTAGGCCCGTATGACCGAGCGGGTTGACCATATGTTAAGAGAAAGGACGTGCACCAATGCGCATTGCCATCGCCTCAGACCACGGTGGATTCGAGCAGAAGCAGGCTCTGGCAGCATATATCGCCGATGAGCTGGGCTTCGATGTCACCGATATGGGCCCCGACACCGATGCCTCCGTCGA
Source organism: Collinsella sp. (assembly GCA_020025115.1). Classification (GTDB taxonomy): domain Bacteria; phylum Actinomycetota; class Coriobacteriia; order Coriobacteriales; family Coriobacteriaceae; genus Collinsella. The sequence goes on from JAHHSP010000075.1 coordinate 1,070, forward strand.
TTACCCCGACTATGCCGTTCCCGTGGCCAAGGCCGTCTCTGCGGGCGAGGCCGATCGTGGCGTTCTCGTATGTGGCACGGGCATCGGCATGGCCGTCTCGGCCGACAAGGTGGCCGGCGTGCGCGCCTCCTCCATCACGTCCGTTCCGTTTGCGGAGCTCTTCCGCCAGCACAATGACGGCAACGTGGTGTGCCTGTCCGGGCGCTTCGTCGACCTCGAGGTCAACAAGGAGATCGTCAAGACCTTCCTCACCACTGAATTCGAGGGCGGCCGCCACGAGGCCCGCGTCGCCAAGATCATGGCTCTCGACTAACCCATCGTCCCCTCTAAGGAGAGTAGCATGTCCGTTGATTTCGACCGCAGCCGGGTGACGCTCGTCGACCATCCGCTTGTCCAGCATAAACTGACCATCATGCGTGATGAGCGCACCGGCTCCAAGCAGTTCCGAGAGCTCGTCAAGGAGCTGGCCCTGTTCGAGGGCTACGAAGCGACGCGTGATTTCCCGCTCGACGACGCGCCCGTGACCACCCCCATCTGCGAGACCGTCGGCAAGCGCATCGCCGGCCGAAAGGTCGCCATCGTGCCCATCTTGCGCGCCGGCCTCGGCATGGTCGACGGACTGCTCGAGCTCATCCCGGCGGCGCGTGTCGGTCATGTCGGCATGTACCGCGACGAGGTCACGCATGAACCGCACGAGTATTACGCGAAACTGCCCTCCGACGCCGACCAGCGCATCTGCCTGGTGGTCGATCCCATGCTCGCCACCGGCGGCTCGGCAACCGCCGCCATCGATTACCTTCGCGGACAGGGTGTGAAGGATATCCGCCTGCTTGTCTTGGTCGCCGCTCCCGAGGGCATCGCGACCGTGCTCGGGCACGACCCCGAAGTGAGGCTGTACACGTGCGCGATTGACGAGAGGCTTAATGACGCCGCGTATATCGTTCCCGGTCTGGGCGATGCCGGAGACCGTATTTTCGGCACGCTGTAGCGTGCATGGACGGCTCGGCCCGCGCCGTCGCGCGGGCCGATGGGACCGATGACGCAAGACGGTATTTTTCGCTGTCTGGACGACTGAGGCAGGTCGTTCTTTCGCAAGGAAAAAAGCGACAGTTGTCCGATTATGTGTAGGAACTCCCGTTCATCTGTTGTTTTATGAACAGATGTTCATAATCATAGTCCAGTTGTCAAAATCTCCTTGCGCGTGAAACGCTGCGCGATATACTGCCATTCACTGGTAATCGTGCGGTTACGGGTGATTTTGCCCCGTGTTTCGGGCATGGGATGAGATGGCCGCGACGGTCATGGTTGTGCAGTGGGAAGGCGATCGATGGTCGATTCCAGTGACATCGGCCTCCTCGTGGCGGGGATGGGAATCGGCATCGCCGGCTTCATGCCCCTGTTGGCGGTGGTCTTGCTTGCGCGAAAGAGGCGCATACGGGCGACGGTTGGCAAGGGGATGGCGGCGCTTGCGGTATCGTTTGCCTTTCTGATGGCGGCACTCGCCCTGATGTGGGTTGTGGCGCCAGCGGATTTGGTGGTGTTCGCGATCGGGTTCCTCGGAGGGTTCCTGATCATGTGGGCGGTTCTCGCCGCCATAACGATGGGTCGTAGACTCTAGGAGGGTTAGCGTTGGAAGCATTCGAAAAGCTGCCGGACGAGATTAACCACCTTGTCTCGAGCTTCAGCTCGATACCGGTGGTCGGCGACTTGGTTTCAGGCCTGACGCAGTACACGTTCTGGCTGATCGTTTCCTCGATCGTGCTGCTCATCATCATGTTCGCGTTCGCAAAGCGCGTCGCCGTGGTGCCTCGCGGGCGTTTCGCCAATGCCATTGAATTCGTGATCGAGTATCTCGAAAACGACGTCGGCGTGGGCATCTTGGGCAAGGATTCCTGGCGCCGCCACCTTCCGCTCCTGGGCACCCTGTTCATGTTCATCGTGGTCAACAACATCATCGGCATCATTCCCGGTATGAAGCCGGGCACGGGAACCATCTCGACCACCGCTGCACTGGCCCTCGTCGTGTTCATCTACTTCGTCGCCGTCGGAATGAAGAATCACGGCGCGTGGGGCTACATCAAGAGCCTCGCGCCCACCGGCGTCATGTTCCCGCTCAATATTCTTATCTGGCTGATCGAGCTCATCTCGACGCTGCTCCGACCGATCACGTTGGCCGTCCGACTGTGCTGCAACATGTTCGCGGGTCATATCGTGCTCGGCTCCTTTGCGCTCATGGTCTCCCTGTTCGCCGAGCCTCTCATCGAGCAGCTCAGCGCGGCGAACGTCCTGGGGGCCATCCCATCGCTGGTATTCGGCGCGATCCTGTTCGTGATCTACGCGATCGAGATTTTCGTCGGCATCATCCAGGCATATGTGTTCACCGTCCTCACCGCCGTGTATATTCAGGGCGCAGAGGCCGAGGGGCACTAGATTAGGTACCAGGCGCCCAGTCCCATGCAGGGCGCTTGATATAGACATCGTGTTCGATATGCGCCGAAAGGCGGCGCATGAACTCAAGGAGGAATTGTGGGAGTTATCGGTTACGGACTTGGTGTTATCGGCGCTGGCGTCGCAATCGGCTTGGCAGCGTATGGCGTCGCGAGCGCCATGGCCCGTCAGCCCGAGGTGCAGGACCGTGTCTTCACCGTCTTCATCATGGCTGCCGCCTTCGCCGAGGCCTTGGCCCTGATCGGCTTCGTCGTCGCACTGGTTGTCAAATAGTCTCGGGCTTTGCAAAAGTACCGGGTCTGAGTCCCGAGGGGGAGTCATGAAAAACGTTGAAAGCGCAGGCATCGCATTTGGGCTCGCCACTTCGATGCTGTTTACCCCCGTCCTGGCTTTTGCTGAGGGAACCGAATCAGGTGGCGCGGATATCCTGATCCCCAAGATGGCCGAGTTCATTCCCGCACTCGTCATCTTCCTGATCATCTGGTTCCTGCTGTCCAAGTTCGTCTGGCCCAAGGTCATTTCCGTCCTGGATGCCCGTGAGCACAAGATCGAGGACAGCCTCGAGCAGGCCGACGCCACCAAGGCCGAGGCGGCCGAGATTCGCGAGCAGGCCGATGCCATCGTCGCCGAGGCCCGCCGCAAGGCTTCCGAGATCGTTCTCGAGGCCCGTGGCGATGCCGACAAGGAGCGTTCGCGCATCGTAGCCGCCGCTCATGCCGAGGCCGAGGACATCATCGCCAAGGCGCACGATCGCGCCGAGGACGAGAAGAGGCGCGCGTATATGAGCGCAACCGACACCATCGCGAAGATGTCCGTCGCCGTGGCCAGCTCCATCGTTGGCGACACCCTTGCCAACGACGAGGCCAAGCAGCGCGAACTCATCAAGAAGTATCTCGCGGAAGTGGGTAAGCTCAATGCCTAATCCGTCTATCAGCGATCGCTTCGAGAAGCGCAAGCTGGAAACCTACGCGCACACGTTGCTCGAGGCGGCCAAGTCTGAGAACCGCGTTCTCGAGAACATCGAGCCCCTCAAGGCCGAGGCGAATGCGAGCCCGGAGGTCCTCTCCGTCCTCTCGCAGATGGCCGCCAATGGCGACCTCGATAAGCTCGGCGCCGTCCTCGACCTCTATAGCGAGATGGCCGAGGGCGACGAGGCCACGGTCGGGGTGACCGTCACCACGGCCGTTCCGCTCGACAACGAGCTGCGCATGCTGGTCACCCAGAAGTGCGAACGCGATTTGGGGCGCAATGTGTTCCTGATCGAGCATGTCGATCCGTCAATCACCGGCGGCATCATCTTGTCCGTCAACGGACGCCGTCGCGACGCATCCGTGCGCCATCAACTTGAGCAGGCCTACAAGGTCATGACTCAAACCGGAATGAATTCGGAGGTATAGCCACATGTCCGAGGCAATCAATGCCGAGAACATCGAGCAGATCCTACGGCAGCGCCTGTACGATCTGTCGGCTACCGTCGATACCCAAGAAGTATCCCACGTAGCCGAGGTGGGCGATGGTATCGCCCATGTCTTCGGTCTCAAAAGCGCGATGGCCGGTGAGCTTCTCGAGTTCACCAGCTCCATCACGGGCAAGACCGTGTACGGCCTGGCTCAGAACCTCGACCGTGAAGAGGTCGGTGCCGTTTTGTTCGGCGAGGTCGACTCCATCAAAGAGGGCGACGCTTGCCGTACCACCGGCCGTGTTATGGACATCCCCGTGGGGCGCGGCATGCTCGGCCGTGTCGTCAACCCGCTCGGTCATCCCATCGACGGCAAGGGCGGCGTCGGTGAGACGCATCGCCGCCCCATCGAGTTCAAGGCTCCCGGCGTCATCGAGCGCACCCCGGTGTGCGAGCCCGTGCAGACGGGCCTTCTCGCCGTCGACGCGATGATCCCGATCGGCCGTGGCCAGCGCGAGCTCATCATCGGCGACCGCAAGACCGGAAAGACCGCCATCGCCATCGATGCCATCATCAACCAGCGTGGCAAGGGCATGATCTGCGTGTACGTGGCCATCGGCCAGAAGGCCTCCACGGTCGCGAACATTCGCGAGACGCTCGCCCAGCACGGTGCCCTCGATTACACCGTCATCGTGAGCGCCACCGCGGCAGATTCCGCTCCGCTGCAGTACATCGCCCCGATGGCGGGTGCCGCCATCGGCGAGTACTTCATGTACAACGGCGAGGATGGCCAGCCCGCGAGCGCCACCAATCCCGGCGGCCACGTGCTCGTCATCTACGACGACCTGTCCAAGCAGGCCGTCGCCTATCCTCAGATGTCGCTTACGCTGCGCCGTCCGCCCGGACGTGAGGCCTACCCCGGTGACATCTTCTACCTGCACTCGCGCCTCCTGGAGCGTGCTTGCAAGCTCTCTGAGAAGAACGGCGGCGGTTCCCTGACCGCACTGCCGATCATCGAGACGCAGGATGGCGACGTTTCCGCTTACATTCCGACCAACGTGATTTCGATTACCGATGGTCAGATTTACCTGCAGTCCGAGCTGTTCCACCAGGGTCAGCGCCCCGCCGTCGACGTCGGCATCTCTGTGTCGCGCGTCGGTGGTTCCGCGCAGACCAAGGCGATGAAGCAGCAGGCGGGCAACCTGCGCCTGGACCTCGCGTCCTACCGCGAGCTCGCCGGCTTCACCCAGTTCGGT
>JAHHSP010000076.1 GCA_020025115.1 Collinsella sp.
CCGATGCAGAAGAAGTTGATGAGCGTCATGGTGATGGGCTGGAACGGATAAGGCGGCACAAAGATGCACAGCGCGGCCAGGCCCATCGAGAACAGGGTCTTGGTGAGGAACAGCGCGGCGGAGCGCTGCAAGTTGTTGATCGACCTGCGCCCCTCCGCCACGACCTCCGGCATGGCCGCGAAATCATTGTCGACGAGGACGATCTCGGCGACGTTGCGCGCGGCGTCGGAGCCCGCCGCCATGGCCACCGAGCAATCGGCCTCCTTGAGGGCCAAGACATCGTTCACGCCGTCACCGGTCATGGCGACCGTGTGACCGCGGCGCTGCAGCGCGTTGACGAGCTCACGCTTCTGCTGCGGAGTCACGCGGCCAAATACGTGATAGCGGTCGACCGCGGCATCCACCTTGCCGGGCGTGTCGAGCGTGGTCGCGTCCACGTATCGATCGGCCCCGGGAATGCCGACCGTGCGCGCGATCGTCGAGACCGTGCGCGGGTCGTCGCCGGAGATGACGTTCAAAGTGACACCCTGCTCGCAGAAATAGCGGACGGTGTCCGACGCCGACGAGCGGATCTCGTCGCGGATGGTGACGAAACCCAAGGGCCTCGGCTCACCGATGATGTCGCCCCCCTCGGTGAATCCGTCGACCTCGGCGACCACCAAAACGCGGCACAGCGATGCGAGCTCGGCGATGCGGTCTTCGAAACGGGCGAAGACCTCCGGCGCGAGCACGAACTGCGAGGCGCCCATGACGCACGCGACCGAATCGGATCCGAATGCACCTCCCGTGAGCTGCGCCCCGCTCCACTTCTTGGCTGAGGAGAAGGGGATGACGCGCCCGGCCTCGGGCACGTGGGCGAAGTCGCGGTAGTGTGACAGGACCGCCGTGCAGGTCTCATTCGCATCGTCCGACGTGGCGCGGGCGATGCCGGAGAGCGCCGCGTGCACCCGATGCGACCCCGCGTCGAGGCGCTCGGCGTCAAAATCGCCCGCAGGCTCGGCACCCCCGAGGCCATCGGACGCATACACGCCCTCGACCTCCATATGCCCGGAGGTGATCGTGCCGGTCTTGTCCAAGCAGAGCACGTCCACACGGGCGAGCGTCTCGATGCAGTAGAGCTGCTGGGCGAGGACCTTGCGCCGCGCGAGGCGGATGGTCGCGATGGCGAGCACGGATGAAGTGAGGAGCACGAGCCCCTGCGGGATCATGCCGAGCAGGGCGCCCACCGTGGATAGGATGGCCGATGAGACGGCACCCCAAGAATCGCCCGAGGCGACCCAGTCGGCAAGCGAGGAAGACGCACCGGGGTCGAGGGCGCACCAGGACCGATAGGAGCTATGGGCACTCGAATAGAACAACGCGAGGCCGAGGGGCACCATGAGGATGCTGGCAAACCGGACGATGGCGTTCAGCGCGTTCATGATCTCGGAGTTGACCTTCTTGACGTACTTCGCCTCGTTGTTGATGCGGGCGACGTAGTTCTCGGCGCCGACGTGGACCACGCGCGCGTACACGAGACCCGCATCGATGAAGCTGCCGCTCATGAGCTCATCGCCGGGACGCTTGTGAATGGCATCGCTCTCGCCGGTGAGCAGGCTCTCGTTCACATGGCACTCTCCCGAGACGACGACCGCGTCGGCCGGAATCTGGTCTCCCCTGCCCAGGCGGATCAGGTCGTCGAGCACGAGCTCGTCGAGCTGGAGCTCGACCTCCTTCCCGTCGCGAACCGCGACGGCGCACTTCGAGGCGAGCAGCGTGAGCTTGTCCACCATGCGCTTGGAGCGCAGGGCCTGCACGATGCCGATGCCCGTGTTGAGAAGCACGATCCCGAGGAAGGTCAGATTCTTCCAGGCGCCGGTCAGGATGACGCGCGCGGCCAGGATGGCGTTGATGAGGTTGAACAGGGTGCACGTGTTCTCGATCACGAGCTCCTTGACCGATTTGGTCTTGAGCTCGGTGTTGACGTTGACCTTGCCCTGAGCGAAGCGCTCGGAGACCTCGGATGACGTCAGTCCGCGCGTGCCGAATTCCTCGGTGCGGCGCTCATCCGGGGACGCGCCCCTGCTTGCAATGCCCATAAGCGATCCGTTCCGCAGCGCACGCTGCCTGGTTACAAGAAAGGTCACGTGCGAAACCGCCCGCGACCCCATAAGGATTCGGGCGCAAAGGCCCGAGGATGCTCGATGGTGCGCCATATAGGGTTCGAACCTACGGCCTTCTGCTCCGGAGGCAGACGCTCTAATCCACTGAGCTAATGGCGCGCGACGTTTTGCATTATACCCAACTGAGCGGACAGGCAGGTGCACTTTGCCAATCTTTCAAAAACGCAACCCCGACCGCGGCGCCCTTCTGTAGTCTCTCCCCTAATGAACGCGAGCCGCAAACCCCGTCGGGACGGTGGGGTACACTCGATAAGACGACTCTGTCCGACGCGCGCCGGACCAAACTCGGGCGAAAGGGGCTCAATGATCGCGATCTCACACGCACATGCGGCGGAGCCGCCGCGGAAGGTCGACCGCTCCTCGCACCCCGAGGACACGGTCATCGACCTCGGCGGCGGCGTGAAGATCGGCGGCGGCCACTTCCAGGTCATCGCGGGCCCCTGCTCCGTAGAGGGCGAGAATCTGCTCGACATCGCGGCGCGCTGCAAAACCGCGGGGGCCACGCTCCTGCGAGGCGGCGCGTACAAGCCCCGCACCTCCCCCTACGACCGCCAGGGCTTGGGCGAGCGCGGGTTGGACCTCCTGGTCGAGGCCCGCGCCCAAACGGGCATGCCGATCGTGAGCGAGGTCATGGACACGCGCGACGTGGAGCTGTTCGTGGACCGGGGCATCGACGTCATGCAGATCGGGACGCGCAACGCGCAAAACTTCGCCCTGCTCAAAGAGGTCGGCCGCACAAAGACCCCGATCCTGCTCAAACGCGGCATGGCCGGCACGCTCGAAGAACTGCTCATGGCCGCCGAGTACATCATGAGCGAGGGCAACGACAAGGTCATTCTCTGCGAACGCGGCATCCGCACATTCGAGACGGCCACGCGTAACACCTTCGACCTCAGCGCCATCCCGGCGCTGCACGACTTCACCCACCTCCCGGTCGCCGCGGACCCCTCCCACGCGACCGGATGCGCCCGCTACGTCGGGCCGATGGCGCTCGCGGCATGCGCGGCGGGGGCCGACGCGCTCGAGATCGAGGTGCACGACGATCCTGCAAGCGCCTGGTCCGATGGGCCTCAGGCCCTCACGTGCGACGAATTCGACGCGATGATGGATCAGATCCGCTCGATTCGCTCGGCCATCTTCGGCCCCCGCGACGAAGACGCACGCCCATAACCCGAACATCCACCACCCGGCAAAGGACGGCATTATCATGGCAAGCTCGGCATACACGCTCGAAATAGACACGGCGCAGCCCTATCAGATGCACATCGGCACGTTTCTCCTGGAACAGGTCGGCGCCATCGCGCATTCGCTCGCGCCGAAGGCGCGGCGCGCGCTCATCATCACCGACACGAACGTCGGCCCGCTGTTCCTGGCACCCGTCGAACAGGGCATGAGGGAGTCCGGGTTGTCGATCGGCGTCGCGACCTTCGAGGCCGGGGAGCGGAGCAAGAACCCGACCACCTACGCCGAGCTTCTCGAGCGCGCGGCCGAAGAGCGGCTCACGCGTGACGACGTGATCATCGCCCTGGGCGGAGGCGTCGTGGGGGACCTCGCCGGCTTCGTCGCGGCGACGTACATGCGCGGTATCGGCTGCATCCAGGTGCCCACCACGCTGCTGGCGATGGTCGACTCGTCCGTGGGCGGCAAGACCGCCATCGACCTCGCCGCCGGCAAGAACCTCGCGGGCGCCTTCTGGCAGCCGCTCGCCGTCATCGCCGACGCCGGCTGTCTGGGCACGCTCTCCGACGAGCAGTTCGCCGACGGCTGCGCCGAGGTGATCAAGCACGCGCTCATCGCAGATGCCGAGCTCTTCGCCGAGCTCGAACAGACGCCCCTCACCCCCGACCTGCTCAAGCGCGACCTCGCGCGGGTGTGCTGGCTCATCGCGCGCAGCGTCGACGTCAAACGGGCCGTCGTCGTTCAGGACGAGCGCGAGACGGGCATCCGCAAGTTGCTGAACTTCGGCCATAGCATCGGCCATGCCGTCGAGGCGGCGGAAGGCTACCGTCTCGGCCATGGCACCTGCGTCGCCATCGGCATGGTCGCCATCGCGAGCGCGAGCGTCACCGCCGAGCTCTGCCCCGAGGAGCTCCCCGAGCGCCTCGCCCGCCTCATCAAGGCGCATGGACTCTCCCTCGACTTCGACGCGTCGCCCGAGCGGATCTTCGACGAGGCGATGCACGACAAGAAGCGCTCCGGCGCGACCATCGACCTCATCGTCCCGCGCGACATCGGCGCGGCGTCGCTCGCACCCACCCCGCTCGACGAGTTCAGACGCATCCTCGAGGTGGGTCTTGCCTGCACGCAGGCGCTGTCTGCCGAAATCGACGGCGAGGGGGACGCATGCTAGCCAAGATCAACCCCAAGCCCCTCTCCGGCACCGTCCCGGCCATTTCATCCAAGTCGATGGCGCATCGCATCATCATCGCCGCCGCCCTCGCCAACGGCGTGACCCGCGTCGCCTGCGACACCACGTGCGCGGACATCGACGCCACCATCCGCTGCCTCACCGCGATCGGCGCGAAGATCGACCCCATCGAGGGCGGTTTTGAGATCCACCCCGTGCTCAAGAGCCTCGAGCACGGCATCTTGCGCGCACTGGCCGGGGCGACCCTCGACTGCGGCGAGTCCGGGTCGACGCTTCGCTTCATGCTCCCCGTCACCTGCGCCCTCGGCGCCGATGCCACCTTCGTCGGCTCACCGCGGCTCGGCGAGCGCCCGATCGCACCGCTCACCGACGAGCTCATGGCCGCGGGCTGCACGCTCCAGGGGGCGGGCGGGCTCCCCCTGCGCGTGACCGGGCGCATGCGCGCCGGTCGGTTCGAACTGCCCGGGAACGTGAGCTCGCAATACATCTCGGGGCTGTTGCTCGCCGCGCCCCTGCTCGACGGAGACACCCAGATCGCCGTGACGGGCGAGATGGAGAGCCGGCCCTACGTCGGCCTCACGCTGGCGGTCCTCAACGCGTTCGGCGTGAAGGTCGGCGTCGAGGAGGGTGCGACGCCGGGCGGGGTGCCGCTCACCGTCTTCTCCATCGAGCGCCAGGGGTATCGGACCCCCGGCGCCATCGCAGTCGAGGGCGATTGGTCCAACGCGGCGTTCTGGTTGAGCGCCGGCGCGCTGGGACGCCACTCCGTGACCGTCCGCGGCGTGACCCCCTCCTCGATCCAGGGCGATCGCGCCATCAGCGCCGCGCTCATGCTGTTCGGCGCCAAGGGACGGCGCAATGCCCGCGCGGCGACGGTACGCCCGGACAACATCCACGGCATCGAGCTCGACGTGCGCGACATCCCGGACCTCGTCCCCGCCCTCGCGGCGGTGGCCGCGTGCGCGGAGGGGACCACGCGCCTCACCGGGTGCTCCCGCCTGCGCATCAAGGAATGCGACCGCCTCGAGGCGATCGCGACCGAGCTCGGCAAGCTCGGCGCCGACACGCGCGTCGACGGCGACGCCCTCGTGATCGAAGGCCGCGAACGGCTCGACGGCGGGCGCGTCAACAGCCGCAACGACCATCGCATCGCGATGATGGCGGCCATCGCCGCCGTTCGCTGCACCTCCCCCGTCGAGATCGAGGGGGCGGAGGCCGTGAACAAGAGCTACCCGCTGTTCTTCGAGCATTACCGTCTGCTCGGCGGCGACGTCGAGCTCATCGACGAGTAGGGGGCGGGTATGGCCTCCGTGTGCGGTGACGCCCTGCGCGTCTCCATCTTCGGGCAATCGCACTCCCCCGCCATCGGCTGTTCGATCGACGGCCTGCCCGCCGGCATCCCCGTCGACTTCGAACGCCTCCGGGCATTCCTCGACAGGCGCGCACCCGGCCGCGGCGATACCGCGACCTCTCGACGAGAGTCGGATGAGGTCGAGTTCATCGCCGGGATCACCGAGGGCCGCACGAACGGCGCGCCCCTCGCCGCCATCATCCGCAACCGCGATACGCGAAGCTCCGACTACGACGA
>JAHHSP010000077.1 GCA_020025115.1 Collinsella sp.
CGTCTCCTACGGCGACACGCTCAAGGTCACCCTTGAGCCGCATAGCTCCCAGATCTTCCAGTACGGCGCGGGCGACACCCGCACCCCGGAGGTCACCACCGCCAAGATCGACGGCTCCAAGCTCCATGTCAGCTTCAACACGCGTGTGAGTGACCAAGCCGACATCTCGGTCGACGGCAAGGCCGTCAACGCCACGCTCATGGACGACTACCGCACCTTCGAGGTCGACCTGGGAGAGAAGGCCGATTCCGTCAAGGTCTCCGTCGATAACGCGGTCAGCACCTTCGGCGTCGCCGCCAAGGGCGCCATCGACTTCGAGGCCGACGCGTCCGGCGCCGTCGCCAAGCTCTCCTCAGCCGAGGAAGCTGGCGATGTCGAGGTCCGCGAGCACGCCTCCGACCTGTTCGAGTCCCCGATGCTCGACCTCAACTCCCAGCAAGTCACGCTCTCCGATAAGGGCATCGCCGGCAGCTCGGACTTCTCCGTCAAGACGGCCGTGAGCACCACCTCCACCGGTGCCGTTGTCGCCGCCCAGGGTGACGATTGGTCCTTGGCCATCGATGGCGAGGGATACGTGACCTTTACCGTCGCCGGCAATACCGTCAGCTCCAAGCATGAGGTGACCACAGTCACCGGCAAGGCCCACGGTGCCTTTGGCACCGACGCGTACGTCCCGACCGTCACCGAGACCGCCGTCGCCGGCAAGGTCAACGATGGCGCGGTCCACACCGTTATCGCCTCCCGCGAGTTCAACGGCATGGTCCAGCTCTACATCGACGGCGAGCTGGTCAACTCCATGTACGACGAGCAGGCTGCCGACGCCGGCCAGGCCAACGCCAAGCTGGTGGGCGCCCCCGTCGTCGTGGGCTCCGCGGACTATGTCGGCCACATCGGCGATTTCGAGGTCATCAACCACGCTCTGTACTATGACGACGCCGCCCAGCAGGCCGAAGACTTCTCCCTCGGCCTCACCCACCGCGCCGCCTCCCAAGAGGGCTGGGAGGCCAACGCTTGCTCCGAGGCCAACGCCGGCACCGACGGCCCGGCCTCCGATGCGATTGACGGTAACGCGTCCACCTATTGGCACAGCAACTACAGCGGCGCCGATCACTGCGATGGCACGCATGGACTGACCGTTAACTTCGGCAAGGACGTGTCCTTCGACAACATCGTCTACACCGCACGCCCCGGCAAGAGCAACGGCACCTGGGAGTCCGTCAAGATCTTCGGCGTCAAGGCCGATGGCTCCGAGGTCGAGCTCGCCGACATCTCCGAGATCCTCTATGAGGGCAACGATGCGACCTTCGCTTTCGATGAGGCCCAGACCTTCTCTGGCTTGCGCTTCGAGATCGTCGGCAAGGGCGGTTTTGCCTCCGCTGCGGAGATCAACGTGACCACCAACCTGGAGGCCGTCGACCTGTCTGCGGTCAACGCCCTGCATGCCCATGCGAGGGACCTGCTCTCCAAGGTGAGCGAGGCTGACTACACAGCCGCCTCCTACAAGGTCTTTGTCGACGCCGTGGATGCCGCGCTCGATCTCAACCCGTTCGACGACGCTTCCGCCGCAAAGGTCGCCGAGCTGACCGAGAACCTCGACGCCGCCTACAACGGCCTGGTCAAGAAGCAGAATCCCGCCGAGGTTGATAAGAGCGCTCTCCAGGCGCTGGTCGATAAGGCCGGCACGCTCGTCAAAGACGACTACACCGCCGACTCCTGGGCTTCCCTCGAAGAGACCCTGGGCCAAGCAAAGGCCGTCCTGGCAGATCCCGCTGCCACTCAGGACGGCGTCGACCACATGGTGTCCGGCCTGCAGGGCGCAATGGACGCGCTGGTCAAGGCCAGCGATCCCGTCAACCCGTCGAAGCCTTCCGGTACCGGTGACGGCTCCGATGCCGGCAAGGGCCAGAACGGTTCCAAGACCGACGGCAAGCTTGTCAAGACCGGTGACGATTCCATGGTCGCAATCGCCGCTGTCGCCGCTGTCGGCGTGATCGCCGTGGCCGGTGGTGCCGTGGCCCACGAGCGCCGCGGTCGCAAGTCCTAGTTTTTCACATGCCATGGCGGGGAGGGGTCGCAACGCCCCTCCCTGACGCAGGGACCGCATGCCCGTCTGGGCATGCGGTCCCTTTTTTGTTTTGGCGCAAAGAATGCCGCACCTTTGTCGCAGCGGCCCCTGGTCGTGATTCATCGCAAAGAATCGCGCCCATCATGAGAGCGAGTTTGTGCGCTGTCCGTTCTTTTTGTTGTACAGTAATTGCGGCAGTAAAAGCACATTAGTTGTTTTCGCTATGCGAAAGAGGGAGAGGATCATGGAGTCTCAAGCTTATCCGATGCTGTTCAGCCCCATCAAGGTCGGTACGCAGGAGGTCAAGAACCGCGTGTTCATGCCGCCTGTGTCCACCAATCTCGCCGATCACGGCTACGTGACCGACGCGCTTGTGGACCACTACACCGCGCGTGCCAAGGGCGGCGTGGGCCTCATCATCACCGAGGTGGTTACCGTCGAGCCCACGTACACCTATCTTCCCGGCGACATGTGCTGCTACGACGACACCTTCATCCCCGGCTGGGAGAAGCTCGCCTCCGCCGTGCACCAATACGGTGCCAAGATCATGCCGCAGCTGTTCCATCCCGCGTACATGGCGTTCAACGTGCCCGGCACGCCGCGCCTGATCGCCCCGTCCTTCGTGGGCCCGTCCTACGCTCGCGAGGCGCCGCGCCCCATCACCATCGACGAGATCCACGAGCTCACGCATCAGTTCGGCGACGCAGCCGTCCGCATGCAGAAGGCCGGCGTCGACGGTGTCGAGGTCCACGCGGCCCACGCCCATGGCATGCTCGGCGGCTTCCTCTCCCCGCAGTACAACAAGCGCACCGACGAGTACGGTGGCAGCCTGGATGCGCGCATGCGCTTCCTGCTCGAGGTCATCGCCGAGATCCGCGAGCGTTGCGGCGAGGACTTCATCATCGACGTGCGCATCTCCGGTGACGAGTACACCGACGGCGGCCTCACGCTCAACGACATGATCTACGTGTCCCGCCGTTTGGAGAAGGCTAGCGTCGACATGATCCACGTTTCCGGTGGTACCACCATCAAGCGTGGATCCGCTATCCCGGCCGCGGGCACCAAGCAGGCGAGCCATGCCGACCTTTCGCGCGAGATCAAGAAGCACGTGGGCATTCCCGTGGCGACCGTCGGCCGTATCAACGAGGCTTGGATCGCCGAGGAGCTCATCGAGGACGGCGCCGCCGATATCTGCATGATGGGCCGCGCCAACCTGTGCGACGCTGAGTTTTGCAACAAGGCCGCTGCGGGCCGCGCCGAGGAGGTTCGTCCCTGCATCGGGTGTCTGCGCTGCCTGAACGGCATCATGTTCGGCAATCCCATCGCCTGCACCGTGAACCCGGACGTCGAGCATGACGAGGCGGGCTTCGAGGCGGCTGTTGAGAAGAAGAACGTGCTGGTCGTGGGCGCTGGCCCCGCCGGTATGGAGGCGGCCTACATCGCCGCTCGCCGCGGCCACCACGTGGTGCTCGTCGATAAGCAGGAGGAGCCCGGCGGCCAGCTGCGCATCGCGTCGGTCCCGCCGGCAAAGCAGGAGCTCACCCGTGTGATCAAGTACCAGTTCAGCCGTCTGGCCGAGGTCGGGGTGGACGTGCGCATGGGCGTCGAGCTCACGGCAGAGGACATCAAGCGCGATTTCGCAGGCTACGAGGTCGTCCTGGCCTACGGCGCAGAGCCGATCGTCCCGGGCTTCATGACGGGGTTCAAGCAGGTCATGACTGCCGACGACTTGCTGGCCGGGCGCGCCTTCCCGGGCAAGAAGATCGTCATCGTGGGTGGCGGCTCCGTGGGCTGCGAGACCGCCGATTACCTTGCCCCGCTGGTGAACGACCTCGCCCCGTCCAACCGCGACATCACGCTCGTCGAGATGACCAAGACCCTCGCCGCCAATGAGGGCGGCGCCGGTCGCGCGGTGCTCGTGACCCGCATCCTGGACAAGGGCGTCCATGTGCTTACCGAGGCCAAGCTCACGGGCGTGACCGAGGACACCATTGCCTACGAGAAGGACGGCGAGGAGCATGTGATCGAGGGAGTCGACACCCTGGTGCTCGCGTTGGGTTACCGTCCCAACACCGCGCTCGCCGACGCGCTGGCCGAAGCCGGCTTTACCTGCCGCGTGCTGGGCGATTCCAAGCAGTGCGGCAACCTGCGCGATGCTATCGCGGCCGGTTATGAGGCGGCTTGCGAGCTGTAAGACGCACGGTGAAAAACCAACGGCCCCACAATCGGTGACCACAACAGGCGCCCCCTCCCTTGGGAGGGGGCGCTTTTCTCGTTGGGTTGCAACGGGCGGGCCGTGCGCTGGTATTAGTGGTCCAATCTATTGATACCAGTAGTCGAAATGTCAGCTTAAAGACTTGAAGTGTCTATCTGGTAGATACCAGTCAACTACCGTTGGGGGGGGGCATCTCGTCCGTTCACCGAATTATATCCGGCCGCTCGGCGGCCCACATATAGGATTACCGAGTCTTATTGTGGGCTGTATCTTGCCTCGTCGAGATGACATGCGACGGGCAAGTGCGCTCGAGAGGGAGCAAGGAGGGTGCGAGTGAAGGGCAGTAGGTTTGCAATGACGGCTGTCGCCGCTGCGATGGTCGGCGTCTTGGGCTTTTCGGCTCCGGCGCTCGCCGCACAGGGCTACGGCAAAGTCAAAGTCGACCGCGCGGCCGACAGCGTCACCATTGGCAACGATGCATTCGCACGCACGTTCAGCTGGAAAAACAACAAGCTGACAACAACGGAGATCGATAACAAACTCGGCAAGACCAAGCTCGTTCCGGGCGAGGGCTCCGAGGAGTTCGTGCTCGAGAACGTGGTTGTCCCCGATCGTCAGGAGCCCGCTACGCCGCTGGTCAGCGTGAAGCCCGGCTCGGTGCGCGTGCACGGCTCCAGCGAGCAGGCCGACGAGGGTGGTCATCCGAGCTCGTTGGCCGTCGACGGCAATCCTCAGACGTACTGGGCCTCGACGGCCCACGACGATTCTGCGGATCCGACTTTCGAAGTCGATTTTGGCCGAAGGGTTTCGCTCAGCACCATCGTGTACACGCCTCGCTATGATGCGAGCGCCGGATACGAGTGCACGGGTCAGGTGCTGAAGGTCGATGTCCAGAAGAAGACGGGCGACACATGGACGTCGGTCAAGCAGTTTACGCTCAAGTCCGGCAAGCAGGGCTGTGCCAAGCAGGACCTTCAGCTCGATAGCGCTGTCGAGACCACCGCGATTCGCCTGGTGGTCAAAGAGTCCTATCACTGGCAGCAGGAAAACAGGAACAAAATCGCCAACATCGCGGAGCTCGACTGCCTGGATGCCGACGGCACTTCGCTGATCGGCGGTGCATCGGCGGGTCGGTGGACGGTTAAGGCCACTTCTGACCAGGGAGCTTCCGACGGCGGCGGCATCAACGCGCTCATCGACGGCAACACGGGCACGTACTGGCACTCTCGCTACAGCGATGTCCAGGGTGCCACGGGAACCAAGGGCCAGATGCCCGTCAACGTGACGCTCGACCGTGGCGCGAGCGCCCTCGAGTTCTCCACGCTCGGCTATTTCCCGCGCTCCACGAGCGCGAATGGCAACTGGGAGGAGTTCGAGCTTTACGCGGCCGACAGCGAGGAGGGGCTCTTTAGCCCCGAGAACGTGGTGAAGGCCGCCGACGGCTCCACCACGTTCAAGGTCTCTTATGCCGGTATGTATGGCTCGGGCGCGGAAGCCGGCGCCAAGTGGAACTACTTTGGCCTCGAAAAAGCCTGCGACAAGCGGTTTGTGGGCATTAGCGTGACCAAGGGCCAGGGCGGCGGCTTTGCCGCCGGCGGCGAAGTCGACCTCTTTGGCGGCGAGGCGTTCACGTCTTGCGATATGGGCGGCTCCGCGATCACGGCCTCTTCCCTCACGGTGAAGGGCGAGCGCAAGGTCGAGAACGGCGAGCATGAGATCAACGGCACCGCCAAGAGCGGCAAGCGCGACACGTTGTCCTTCGAGCCTTTTGCGTTCGGCACGGATGACAACGCCGTGATCGA
>JAHHSP010000078.1 GCA_020025115.1 Collinsella sp.
TCGAAGGGGAGCACAGATGTCTGGCTGTGCAAAAAGACGTGATGGGCCGTGCGGTGCGCGACTCGTTTGCCAAGCTGGCCCCGCGCGTCCAGATTCAAAATCCGGTCATGTTCCTGGTGTGGTTGTCCGCCGTCATGACCTCCGTCCTGGCCGCCGCTTCTGTTTTTGGCGTGCAGGACGCCGGCGTCCCCACCTATTACGTGGTCGCCGTCGCGGTCATCCTGTGGTTGACCGACTTGTTCTCAAACTTCGCCGAGGCGCTCGCCGAGGGCCGTGGCAAGGCTCAGGCGGATTCCCTGCGTGCGGCCAAGAAGGACGTGGAAGCCCACCTCATCGAATCCGTCGAGGACAGGGGGCGTTTCGCGGTTGTCCCCGGTACCGAGCTCAGGCGCGGTGACCTGGTGATCGTGCGCGCTGGCGAGCAGATCCCGGGCGACGGAGACGTCGTGGAAGGCGCCGCATCGGTGGACGAATCCGCCATCACCGGCGAGTCCGCCCCCGTGGTGCGCGAGGCCGGTGGCGACCGCTCCGCCGTGACCGGCGGCACCACGGTGCTGTCCGACTGGATCGTCGTGGAGATCTCCAACGAACCCGGCCAGGGCTTTTTGGACAAGATGATCGCCATGGTCGAGGGTGCCTCGCGCAAGAAGACCCCCAACGAGATCGCGCTCGAGATCTTCCTGGTCTCCCTCTCCATCGTCTTCATCCTGGTCACGATCGCCCTATACTGCTACTCGACGTTCTCGGCGGGTTTGAACGGCATGGTCAACCCCACGGCCGTCACCACGCTCGTGGCATTGCTCGTGTGCCTGGCCCCGACGACCATCGGCGCGCTGCTGTCCGCCATCGGCATCGCCGGCATGAGCCGTCTGAACGAGGCCAACGTGCTGGCCATGTCCGGTCGGGCCATCGAGGCCGCCGGCGATGTCGATATCCTCATGCTCGACAAGACCGGCACCATCACTCTGGGCAACCGCCAGGCTTCCGAGTTCATCCCGGTCGACGGCGCCGACCCCGCCGGCCTTGCCGATGCCGCGCAGCTGTCCTCCCTGGCCGACGAGACTCCCGAGGGCCGTTCCATCGTCGTGCTCGCCAAGGAGCAGTTCGGCCTGCGCGGTCGCACGCTCGAGGACAAGGGCATGGAATTCATCCCCTTCACCGCGGCGACGCGCATGTCCGGCGTGAACTACGAGGGCAACGAGATCAGAAAAGGTGCGGCGGATTCCGTTCGAGCATATGTCGAGGCCGACGGAGGGGTCTTCTCAAGGGAGTGCGACGAGGTCGTCGGGCGTATCGCCAAGGCTGGTGGCACCCCGCTGGTCGTCACCAAGAACCGCCGCGTGCTGGGCGTCGTGTACCTCAAGGACATCATCAAGTCCGGTGTGAAGGAGAAGTTCGCCGACCTGCGCCGCATGGGCATCAAGACCATCATGGTGACGGGCGATAACCCGCTCACGGCCGCCGCCATCGCCGCCGAGGCGGGCGTGGACGACTTCCTGGCCGAAGCCACCCCCGAGGGCAAGCTCGAGAAGATCCGCGAGTTCCAGCGCGAGGGGCACTTGGTCGCCATGACCGGCGACGGCACCAACGACGCGCCGGCCCTCGCCCAAGCGGATGTGGCGGTCGCCATGAACACGGGCACCCAGGCTGCCAAGGAGGCCGGCAACATGGTCGACCTCGACTCCAGCCCCACCAAGCTCATCGACGTCGTGCGCATCGGCAAGCAACTGCTCATGACCCGCGGTTCGCTCACGACCTTCTCCGTGGCAAACGACTTCGCCAAGTACTTCGCCATCATCCCGGCCCTGTTCTCGCCGATCTATCCGGGTTTGGGGGCTCTCAATATCTTGGGCCTCACCAATCCGTTGACCGCCGTGCTGTCCGCCATCATCTACAACGCGCTGATCATCGTCGCGTTGATCCCGGCGGCCCTCACAGGCGTGAAGTACCGTGAGGTCCCGTCCAGTCAGCTGCTGGCCCATAATCTGCTGGTGTGGGGCTTGGGCGGCATCGTGGCGCCGTTCGTATCCATCAAGATCATCGACATGCTGCTGACGCTGTTCGGCATCGGCATGATGTAAGCGGAGGTATCGCATGTTCAGGGGCATCGCATCGCGCGCGTTGGGCTTATTCGCGCTGTTTACCGTCGTCTGCGGTCTGGGATATACGCTCGTTGTGACGGGCATCGCCCAGATTGCGTTCCCGCACCAGGCAAATGGCTCGCTCATCAAGGTCGACGGCAGGACCGTCGCATCTGAGCTCATCGGTCAGAATTTCGAGGATGATGGCCACATGTGGGGCCGCATCCAGAACGTCTCCATCGTCGAGGGGGAGGATGGCGAGCTCATGGCATACGGCGCTCCGTCCAACCTGTCTCCGGCGAGTGAGGAGTATCGGCGGCTGGTGGATGCGCGTGTGGAGAAGATCCGCGCCGCGAACCCCGATGCCGACACGGACGTCGTCCCCGTTGACCTCGTGACCTGCTCCGGCTCCGGCCTCGACCCCGAGATTTCCCCGGATGCCGCCGAGTACCAGGTTCCGCGCCTGGCAAAGGCGACGGGCAAGAGCGAGGACGAGGTGCGTGGGATCATCGCCCAGTGTTCCAAGGGGCGTTTCCTGGGCGTCTTCGGCGAGCCCACGGTCAATGTGGTCAAGGTGAACCTCATGCTGGATGGCGAGCTGTAGGTCGTTGACGAGCCAGATAATTTGCGTACATGGCCCATGGAGTTGGGGACCTCGGGTTTGCTCGGGGTCCCCTCTTTGTCTGAACAACCGGATAACCGGCATGGTACAGATTTTTACCGACAAATTGGCGTGCGTGACTGCGGCTGCCGCGAGTGCGCTGTTGGTGGTTGGACTGGTCGATCGGCCCCTGGTCGGAGGCGTCGCCCAGTTCTGCTTTGCATTCCTATGCGTTGCAATGGCACGGGTGATCTTCTCGCGCGGTTGCGATCGGGCCCTGCACGCGAAGTCGGCCGCGGATGTGCTAACACGGCTGCGGGAGCCCGGAACGGAGTGCGATCGTCCGGAGATTCCGGACGATCGGATCGCGCGGGATCGCCTGCTCGACGAGATCGCACATGATGGGGTGGTGGACCCGCACGCCCGGTTGGTGCTTTCGGTCGCATCGGCCGTCGCAAGTGCATCTGCCCTGGTTTGGGTTGCCACGCTCGCGGCGCCGGGGCTGTTTATGCAGAAGGTGCAAATTGACTGAGATGAGAATTGAATATCATTTGACACGGCGACGCTTCAAGCCGTTGTAAATGACGTTAGCTTTATCGTGGCGGCTTCTTCGCCATCGTCGCGGACGTTCCGGCATTCACGGTCTGCCTCATGGCGCTGTACGGGCTGATGGCTGCGCATGCGATTGAGAGGGCGGGATTCGGCCCCCGCCCCTAGGTTCCGTTGCCCGGCGGCCCCGTCGTTTCTCGTGGAAAAGTTGCATCGGCGAGCCTTCCCTCGCGTTATCCGATATATTATCCCCGGCTAACTATGGCATGGTGCATGCCGCGAGAGAGGATGTATCGCATGATGGTGGACAAACGCCTGATAGGCGCGGTGCCGCAGACGCGGCCTTATATCTTGGCGAGCGTCGCGGTGCGCTGGTGCTCGCTGCTAGCGAACATATGGATGGCGTTTTCCATCGCGGGCCTGCTGCAGGCGGTGTTTGAGGGCGGTCCCGTCGAATCGGTCCTGGTTCGCGCGGGTATCGCGATGGCGGTCGCCGCAACGTGCCGCTTCGCCGATTCGTATGCGGGTTCCCTGCTGGGGCTTCGCATCTCGCGCATGGTGAAGGCGACGCTGCGCGCTCGCGTGATCGCCAAGTTGCTGCGCCTGGGGCCGCGCTATCGGGATGTCGCCCCGACCTCGGAGGTCGTGCAGGTGGCTTCGGAGGGCGTCGAGCAGCTTGAGACGTACTTCGCCCAATATCTCCCGCAGTTGCTCTACGCGCTCCTGGCCCCGCTCACGCTGTTCGCCGCACTTTCGCGCACGAGCCTGCCCGCCGCCGCGGCGCTGTTGGCGTGCGTCCCGCTCATCCCGGTGTCGATCGTCGTCGTCCAGCGTTGGGCCAAACGTCTGCTCTCGCGCTATTGGGGGCAATACACGGAGCTCGGCGACACCTTCCTCGAAAACCTTCAGGGCCTCACGACCCTCAAGATATATCGTGCGGACGAGTTCAAGCAGGGCGAGATGAACGAGCGGGCCGAGCAGTTCCGCCGCGTCACCATGCGCGTGCTCATCATGCAGCTCAACTCCATCTCGATCATGGACCTGGTTGCCTATGGCGGCGCCGCGGTCGGATGCGTCCTCGCGTTGGTCGCGCTGCGAGAGGGCGCGGTGGATGTGGCGGGGGCGACCGTCATCGCCTTGCTTTCCGCCGAGTTCTTCCTCCCTATGCGGCTGCTGGGGTCGTATTTCCATATCGCCATGAACGGCATGGCGGCGAGTGAGAAGCTTTTTCACATCTTGGACGCCCCCGAAATCGAACGGCCGCGTTGCGCATCCGACGACCGTCCGCGGGAATCTGCGCGAGGCCTCGGCTTGCGCGGCGTCGACTTTTCCTATGAGAAGGAACGCCCCGTCCTGCGCTCGGTGAGCATCGAGGCTGCGCCCGGGGAGCTTACGGCCATCGTGGGCCCCAGCGGTTCGGGCAAATCGACCGTCGCCGGCCTGTGCACGGGGCGCCTGCTGCCCGATGCGGGGGAGGTGGCGATCGGGGGGTCGCGTGTCGCCGAGATGTCTTCGGACGACGTGTTCCGACGGGTCACCTATGTGGGGCATCAGAGCTACCTGTTCGCCGGGACCGTTCGAGAGAACCTTCTCATGGCGAATCCCGAAGCGAGTGACGAGCAGATGTGGGCCGTCCTCGAGCGGGCGAGAATCGACGCATTTTTCCGTGCTGACCAAGGCCTCGATACGCCGATCGCCGAGCGGGGCTCGAATCTCTCGGGCGGCCAACGCCAGCGCCTGGCAATCGCCCGCGCGATCCTGCACGACACCCCCATCTACATCTTCGATGAGGCGACCTCGAATATCGATGTCGAGAGCGAGGACGCCATCTCGCGGGCGATCGCGGAGCTCGCGCACGAGAAGACGGTGGTGGTGATAGCCCACCGTCTCGCCAACGTGGCAACCGCGGCGCAGATTTACGTGATGCGCGACGGCGGGGTTGTCGAGAGAGGGACGCATGGGGCGCTCCTCGACGCACATGGTGTGTATGCGGACATGTGGAGCGCGCAGCGGGAGCTGGAGGCGGCAGGTGTTCCGAATGGGAATCAGGAGGCGTAGGGATATGGTTGCAGCAGATGGGTTTCCCAACGGCCCCGCACGTGGGGGCATCACGGTGATGCGTCGGCTGATCGGGCTCGTGCGCCCCATGATCGGCTATATGGCGCTCGCCGTCTTTCTGGGCTTGATCGGGCACCTGTGCGCCACGGCCATCACCGTGCTCGCGGGCTATGGGGTGCTCTCGGTGTTCGATGGCGCTCCCAACCTCGCATCCGGTGCATCCGTCGGCCTCGATGCCGTGACGCGGGCCACCGCCCCGGCGGCATCTGCGCACATCGCGGCGCCGCTGACGCTCGAGGCGGTCTTTGCGCTCATGGGCGTCGCCGCCATCCTGCGCGGCGTGCTTCGGTATGGCGAGCAGGCCTGCAACCACTACATCGCGTTCAAGCTCCTCGCGCTCATCCGCGATCGCGTCTTCCGCTCGTTGCGCCGCCTCGCCCCCGCCAAGCTCGAGGGGCGCGATCGCGGCGACCTGATCGCGGTGATCACCTCGGATATCGAGCTGCTCGAGGTGTTCTTCGCGCACACCATCTCGCCGGTGCTCATCGCGATTTTGTTCAGCGCGGTTTTGGTGGGCTACATCGGTTCGTTCCATCCTGTTTTGGGGATTATCGCGCTGGCGTCCTATATTTTGGTCGGGGCCGGCGTGCCATGGCTGGCATCGCGCATGGCGGGTGTATCGGGAC
>JAHHSP010000079.1 GCA_020025115.1 Collinsella sp.
CAACAGTGGCGGGGATCTCGTGTTCGGCGATCTTGCAGAAGATGCAATCGGACATAGGAGTGCTCCAATCGTTTTACTGCGCGAGGGGATATGCAGGGGGACGGGTTCATATGCAGGGGGACGGGTTCAAATTGCCCATCTGCGCACATCGAGCGCCGGGGCGACTCGGATGCGCAATTTGTACCCGTCCCCTTTTGCCCGTCTCCCGCACAGCTCACAATGAATTTACAGGTTGAGCGCGTCGGTGTCGTCGGCCGGGGAACCCGCGACGAGCTCATCGTTGCCGTCAATGTCTTTGAGGAGCACGGAAACCTTCTGCTCGGCGCCGGCGAGACGAGCGCGAAGGCTCTTGAGCAGCTCCACACCGCGCGTGTAGCTCTCGAGCGACTCCTCGAGTTCCATCTCTCCCGACTCGAGGCTGCGGATGATGAGCTCCAGCTCGGTGGAGGCCTCCTTGTACGTGAGCTCCTCGACGTTCTTGTATTCAGCCATGTTGTCCATCCTTTCACGTCGCCGCGCACGCGCGGCCAGATCTCATGATTCAACGGGCGCCTGCGCGCTATTCCCGTGGCACCTCGGCACCCTTGACGGCATCGACCGTTGCAAACACATCGCCATCGACCATGCGCAGGCGCAATGCGTCGCCCGTGCGGAACGCATCGACGCGCGTGGCGACCGAGCCGTCGTCGCCATAAGCGATCGAATAGCCTCGGCCCAGGACCTTGAGCGGCGAAAGCGCGTCGAGCGCGGCCGCCGAACGGCCGAGCGCGGCCGCAGGAGTGCTCAGCAGCTGAGAGCCCCGTGACCTCAGATGCGAGGATGCCAGCTCGAGAGCGCGGTCCATGCGGTCCATGTGCACCGTGCTCGAACGCAACCGAGGCGCCAGACGGTCGAGCTGCACGGTAAGGCGATCCTGCGATCGTTCGCACGCGGTGCAGAAGCGATCGATGGTCTGTGCGAGCTCCGCCTCGCGGCGGTCCACGATATTCGCCGGGCTGGTGAGGCAGGGGCGCGCCGCGAAGGCATCCAGCGACCGGTGTTCGCGCTCGAGCCGCACGTCCATGGCCCGGCCGAGCCGGCCGCCCAGCCCGTCGCAAGTGACGGCGACCCCGGCGATCTTGCCCTCGAGCACTCGCCGCAGGCGCTGCTCGCGGCCATTCAGGGCGTTCGCCAACTCGGAGAACTCCGGAGCGACGGACTCCGCCGCCGCGGTGGGCGTCGAACAGCGCCGGTCGCCCACCATGTCGCAGATCGAGTTGTCGGGCTCATGACCGATGCCCGTGACCACCGGCACGGGACACGCCGCGACCGCGCGGGCCAGGCCCTCGTCGTTGAAAGTCATGAGGTCCTCAAAGGAGCCGCCGCCGCGCACAAGCAAGATGCAGTCGGGCGCCGGCACGATGGAAGCGGCGCGGCGCAGGCCCTCGATGAGCTCTGCCGGCGCCCCCTCGCCCTGCACCTTGGCGCCCACGCACACGACCTCGACCATAGGGTTGCGGCGGCGCAGCGTGCGCTTCACATCGTTGATGACCGCACCGGAAAGCGAGGTCACCACGGCTACGCGCGTGCAGAATATGGGAATGCGGCGTTTGCGCTCGGGCTCCATGAGCCCCTCGCGGCGAAGCTTCTCCGCAAGCTGTGCGACCTGCTGGCGCAGCAGCCCCTCCCCCGCCAGGGTGAAGGAGCTCGCCTTGAAGCTCATCTTGCCCGTCGGCTTGTACAGGTCGAACGTGCCGGTGAACAGCACCTGCAGACCGTCTCGCAAATCGAATGCGCGCTTGTCGTAGGCGCCCTTCCACACGATGCACTCGAGTGCGGCCGACTCGTCCTTGATCTGAAAATAACAGTGGCCGCTGCGCGCGTTCGGGCCTCGAAACCCGGTCACCTCTCCCAAAACGGTGATTTTGGGGACGCCGTGCAGGGCCCCCGCCGCCAGCTCGGCAGCCTGCGAAACCGATAGGGCATCCGAATCGGCCCCGCCCGCCCCGGCCACCGTCGACTGGCTGGGCGTGGTCCCCGTCAAATTCCAGGCACTCATACGGGCACCTCCTCTTCTCGTCTATCCATCGGCACTCTAACGCGTCGCGCGGACAAAACTAGTTGTCGTCGCGCTGCGTGCGAGCGAGAAGGTACAGCAGCTGGAGCACGCTGGAAAACGCCGCCGCCACATAGGTGAGCGCCGCGGCGGTCAGCACCTTGCGAGCACCCCGCACATTCGCCTCACCCATGCCCGAGCCCTCGATGTAGGCCACGGCGCGGCGGCTCGCGTCGATCTCGACGGGCAACGTGACCAGTTGGAACACCACGGAAAACGCGAACATGGCGATGGCGAGCGATGTCAGGCCCGCCATATCCATCATGAAGCCGAGCAGAAAGACGACGGTCCAGATGCTCTGGGTGAAATTGACGACGGGCACGAGGGCGTGGCGCACCTTCATCATGAAGTAGCCGCCCTCGCGCTGGGCCGCATGGCCCGCCTCGTGGCAGGCGACCGCCACGCTGGCGACCGAGCCACCGGAGAGATTCTCGCGCGAGAGGTAGAGGTTGTTGTCTCGGGGATCGTAATGGTCGCTCAGGTGGCCGGGGGTTCCAAGGATGCCCACGCGGCCGCACCCGGATGAGTCGAGCATACGGCGGGCGACCTGCTCTCCCGTCTCCCCATCCGAGGGAACGCGGGACCAACGGCGGTACGTGGAGTTGATATAGCTCTGCGCCAGGAGTCCAACGGCCGTCGCGACCAGAACGATGATCAGGTAGAGCGGGTCGTATCCATAGCCGTAATAACCGTAATAGGGCATGGGTGTCCTTTCAGATGCATTGTGCACATGTGGGTCCTTGTACCCAAAAAGAACGCCCCAACCTTTGAAGTCGGGGCGTCTTCGCGCAAATATGATGCGCGGGCCTAGAAATCCACGACTCCATCGCCGGCCATCCACTCGGCCTGGAACTCGGCGTAACGGCCGTCGATGATGGCCTGGCGCGCACGGCGCATAAGGTCGAGCAGGAAGTAGATGTTGTGCTGCGACAGCAAAATGCCGCCGAGCATCTCCTTCTGCGTGACCATATGGCGGATGAGGGCGCGACTATAGCCGCCGGTGCACACCGGGCAGGTGCATCTCTCGTCGATGGGGCGCGGATCCTTCGCGAATTTGGCGTTCTTGAGGTTCATGCGCCCAAAGCTCGAGAAGGCGGTTCCCATGCGGCCGGTGCGGGTGGGCAGCACGCAGTCGAACATGTCCACGCCGCAGCCGACGCCGCGCACAAGCGTGGTGGGATTGCCCACGCCCATGAGGTATCGGGGCTTATGGCGCGGCATGTACTCGGACACGAGCGGCTCGAGGGTCTCGAACATGACCTCGTGGGGCTCGCCCACCGAGTAGCCGCCGATGCCGTAGCCGGGGAAGTCGCCGATCTCCTCGAGGTGGTTGAGGGAGCGCAGGCGCAGGTCCAAATGCATGCCGCCCTGCACAATGCCGAACAGCGCCTGATCATCGCGGGTGTGGGCCTTGTAGCAGCGCTCGGCCCACATGCTGGAAAGCTCGACGGCGCGTTCCACGAACTTGCGCGTGGCAGGGTACCCCGGGCATTGGTCGAGCTGCATGCAGATATCGCTCCCGAGCTTCATGGCGATCTCCATGTTGTCCTCGGGCGTCCAGAACACGTGGCTGCCGTCGTAGTCGGTGGCGATGAAACGCACGCCCTCGTCGGTGAGCTTGACCGCGTCGGAATGGGAGAAGATCTGGAAGCCGCCCGAGTCCGTGAGGATGGGGCCGTGCCAGTTCATGAAATCATGCAGGCCACCGAGTTCGGCCACCGTGTCGGCGCCCGGGCGCATGGCGAGGTGATAGGTGTTGGCGAGCACGATCTGAGCGCCGAGGTCCTTCACGGTCTTGGTGGGAATGCCCTTGACGTTGGCCTTGGTGCCCACGGGCATGAAAATCGGGGTCTCGATATCGCCGTGCGGCGTGTGAAGAATGCCGGCACGCGCGTGCGTCTTGGGATCCTCGGCGACGATCTCGTATTTGAACAGGGATTGGTCCATGAAGCGGCTCCTCGGTTGTCCGGCGCAGCAGAGGCATGCTGTGACAGACCTCCGGCACGCCGCGTGATTTCAGCTGTTTATTGTACTATCGCCCTTCACGCCCCGCGCCATTCAGCGGGGAATGAGCTGGAATCCCACCTGGAGCACAATCGCGACGGCCCAAAGCGATGCCGGCGAAATCGAGTCGCCCCCCCTACTCGGCACTGGGCAAACCGTTGCCCGCACCGCGATGGGGGCGCCTGAGGGCAAGCAACTGGTCGCGCACGTCCTCGCACTGGGCAATCGCCCGTGCGACGCGCTCGCGCGACTCGGCGATGCGCTGCTGGACCATGGCGTCCATGAAAACGTTGTCGAACAGCCAATCGGCGGCGAGCAGGAAGTCGCCCACATCGGGGCCGATACCCGAGAACCCCTGGACATCGTTCAACTCGTCTGCCAAGCGGGAGAGTGCGAGCTGGGCAGCGTTGAGGTGCTCCTGCGCGGTCTGCATCCTGCCCTGCTTGAACGCGGAGATCAAAAACCCGCCGCCGAACATGTCGAGAAGACCCCAGTTCCGCGCGCTCTTGAGATCTCGCGCGGCGGCGTCAAGACAATCCAGCGCGTCCTCGACCGCCGCAAGGGCCTCGTCGATCTCGATCTCCCGCTGAGCCATGTCGGTCCCCCTGTCCGTTTTCGTGTACTTCCGCGTGATTCTACCGTGAAAAGTGCTCCGAGACCACCGCGCAACCGCAGCGGTAGAAGCCCTATCATAAGGTGGACGAATCGGACGACCACGGGGAGGCGCGCCATGTGCGACCAGGACGAATTGCAAGACCAGCCGGCAAGCGGCACCGCAGCCGAATCTCTTGCCGCGCCTTCCGGGGACGTCGATGGCGCCGAAGGCGAGCTGACGGGCCAGATCCCGGCATTCCTCGCCCAAAACCCGATGGCGGCCACCCGCGCGGCCGAGGCTCCAGATGAACTGGCAGGTGAAAACG
The DNA here is from genome assembly GCA_020025115.1 of Collinsella sp. Lineage (GTDB taxonomy): Bacteria > Actinomycetota > Coriobacteriia > Coriobacteriales > Coriobacteriaceae > Collinsella. Next base: position 5,020 of record JAHHSP010000079.1, read on the forward strand.
CCCACGGCACCACGGACGCCGATGGAGGCGAGCGCGAGATCCCCGTCCTCACCGAACCCGAAGACACGGAGGCCGCCGAGACCCCCGGGCCGAGCGGCCTGTTCTCCGAGGGCGTTGCGAGCATGAAGGCCATGAGCAGTGCGCGCCGCGCGCATGCCGAGGCCCGAGACGAGCTCGAGCGGCTTCGGAACACCATCGCCGCGCGCGAGGCCGAACTCGAGCACCGCCGCGATATCGAGGCGAACTACGACGAGGTCATCGAACGGGAGCGCGCCCGCAAGAGCGATGCCGAGCAGGCTGCAGAGAACCTGAAGGCCCGACGCGATGCGGCGGCTGAGCGCGTAAGCCTGCTCAAGCGCGAGCTCGAGCAGATGCGCGAGGAGGATGCGACCACGGAGAAGCGCCTCAAGGTCACCCTCGATGCCGCAACTGACAAAGAACAATCCGCACGGGAATCCGGGCGCCGCCTCCAGAACCGCCTCGACGACGCGAAAAGCGACCTCGAACGCCTCAACGAGGAGCGACGCGCCAGCCTGATCGCATCCGAACAGGCCATCGCAAGCGCCGAGAAGCGCCTCGCCACCCTCAATGCCGAATACGCAGAGCTCCAGCGCAACCCCTCCGCCAACTCCGCAGGGTACTCGGTCAGGACGCGCGAGCTCGAGTTCGAGATCTCCGACGCCGCCGCCGCGCTTCGCAGCGCTCGGGAGGACCTGCCGCAGACCGACCGGGAAACGCAACGCGCCATCGATGAGGCGATTGCCGCCGTCTCAGCTGCCGAAAAGCCCATCGCGACCGCAAAGACCGCTTTCGATGAGGCGGCGGCCGCATCCGACAAGGCCCGCGACGCCTACAGCGAGGCGAAAGAAGCCGCCGAGGCGCGGCCAAATGATCTGCGGAAGCGCATCGGGGACGAGGAGAAGTCCCTCAAGGCGCAGG